>JAFQSI010000228.1 GCA_017409645.1 Oscillospiraceae bacterium
AGCTCAGCGGGAGCGACGGAAATGCCGCTGACCACATCGGTGGGAGCGCTCCAGCTGCCGCCGGAGGTCTTCTCGGGGATGATCAGGCAGCTCAGCTCATCCCACAGATCCTCGTACTGGGTGAACTCGCCGGTGGTGGGATCGATCTCGTAGTAATAAGCGAAGCCGAAGGTGTAGCCCATGAAGGACATCATGTAGTAGCTGTTCCAGCACAGCATGCCGGAGTTGGGATCGATCTCCATGGTCTGGACATACTGGGTGGCGATGCCCACATCCTCGATCAGGACCTCGGGTTCGGCGATGGTGTCCAGAGTGAAGGAGTAGACGGCGCCGGTGCCGTAGCCGTTGCAGTAGAAGGTGCCGTTGGCGTCGCAGGCCAGGGTGTTGGTCAGGACACCGATCTCGCCGATGACCTCAACAGCGCCGGTGAGCTTGTCGACGGTGACCAGCTGGCCGTACTGATCGACGGCGTAGATGCTGCCGTCGGCCTTGTTGTAGGCCATATCCACCAGGACGGTGTCCAGGTTGGTCACGAAGGTCATATCGGTCAGGTCCGTCTCGGGCATGACATACAGGTCGCCGGAGTCGGTGGAAGCGAAGACGATGTGATCGACGATGGTGGCGGCGTAGAAGGTCAGATCGGTGTCGGAATACTGCTCCAGCTCCTCGTAGGTGGAATCCTTGGTGAAGGTGGTCCAGTAGCCGTTGTCCAGATCGAAGGCGATCATGCCGGGCAGCTCAGGCTCATCGCCCAGCTGCATCTCGAGCAGGTAGGTGGTGGTGTTCATGGCGTAGTCGGTGACCTGCAGCAGGAACTTGCTGCCGTTCAGGCCGTCCATGCTCATGACGTACTCGGCAGTCTCGCCCTTGGCGATGTCCTGCTTGGCGCCCTCGTAGGCCAGGACCTGGGTACCGGCCTTGTTGTACAGGGCAACGGCGGAGATATACTCGTTGTCGGAGGCGGTGACGGTCAGGTTGTTGCTGAAGAAGCTCAGGGAGACGTCCTTCAGCTCGGGGGAGGTGTTGTCGACCACCATGGTGGTGCCGAAGGTGGCGCCGGTGCCCAGGGCATCCCAGTCCACGTTGCCCTCGGCGTCCACATAGTACTCGGGAGCCAGGGTCAGGCCCATGGAGATGATGTCGCCCTCGGAAGCATCGGACACGGGGACCTGTGCATTCAGGGTGTAGCCGGTGTTGTTCCAGTAGCCGCCGTTGACATAGTAGTAGGCGGAGTCGACGGCGCCGGGCATGGCCTCGGCCAGGATCTCGCCGGTGGTCTCGTTGACGGCGGTGAAGCGGGAGGCAGCAGCGTTGCGGATGGCGATGAAGCTGATGCCGGAGATCATGTCAGCGGAGTTGATAGCGTTGCGCTCGGGCATGTACACATCATCGGGGACCAGGGGGTTGCCGCCGAAGATGTACTTGGCGCCGGGTTCATTAGCGTAGGTCACCAGATAGGTGTTGCCCTCGGGATCGCCCAGGTAGGGCATGCGGCTCTCCTCACCGGTGGCGTAGACCTGGTAGGAGCCCACATCGAACATGCTGGCGTCGGTCCAGTTGCCGAAGAAGCCCAGCACGGGGATGGAGTGGCAGGTGCCGGCGACGCCCTCAGCATCGGTCAGGCTCTGGGCGTAGATGTAGCCCTGGATGTAGGTGCCGTTGGGGTAGTAGTAATCCAGCGTGTCCTTCCAGTCCTGGGACAGCTTGATGGTCACGGTGACCTCGGCGCTGCCGAAGGCGGGGAGCATGGCGACGCCGGAATTCAGGGCGGCCAGGAACAGGTAGGCGTCGTAGGAGTCGACGTCGCCGTCGGCGTCCAGATCAGCCTTGTCCATGTTGGTCAGGGACTCCTCGATGCCGGTGGCATAGTTCAGGATGGCCATGCCGTCGTCGGAGTTGACCAGGCCGTCGCCGTTGAAGTCCAGACCGGCCATGGAAGCGGGCTCGACAGTCTCGCCGTTGACGGTCCAGGTGACGTCAGCGCCGATCAGAGCGGTGGCGGTGTACATGTACAGGTTCACGCCGTCGGAGGTGGGAGCCTGGATGAAGAAATCGGCGCCCAGATCGAAGGCCTTCTCATCCCAGGTCAGGTTGTTGATGGTGAAGGTGGCGGTGTACTCGCCGGTGCGCTCAGGATCGTCGCCCAGCTCCACCTTGACCTTGCCGTCAGCGGCACCGGCGCTCATGCCGTCGGCCATGGTGATGTAGGAGTCAGCGGTGACGGCTGCGCCAACGTTGGCGAGGCCAGCGCCCTGCTGCAGGACGGAGTAGTAGCTGGAGGCGTCGGCCAGCATGGGCTCTGCGGTGGACATCAGCAGGCTCTGGGCCAGCTGACGCTCAGTCAGGCCGGTCTGCTCGACCAGGCCGTTCTCGCGGAGGTACTGGGCCACGACGGCGACCATGCCGGACACCTGGGGAGCGGCCATGGAGGTACCGGACATGACCTCATAGGCTTTGCCGGAGGGATCCACGCCGTTGATGGAGTAGATGGAGCCGCCGGGAGCGGTGATCTCAGGCTTCAGCTCCAGGGAGCCGGGAACGCCCCAGGAGGAGAAGGAGGACATGGTGTAGAAATCGCTGTTAAACTGTCCGGCACCCAGGGAGTCGGAGACAGTCATGGTACCGGTGTAGTACAGGACATTGCCCTCGTCATCGGTGACGGGAGTGGAGGCGGCCTTGATGGCCAGGCCATCGGCCAGGGTCAGGGAAGCGCAGGGATTGGTGTACTCGTAATCAGACAGGTCCATGTTGATGACGCCGGGCTGATTGTTGTAGATGAAGGTGGCGATGGCACCTGCATCGACGGCAGCGGTGGCCTTCTCGAAGAAGGAGGTCTCGCCGCGGGAGCAGAGGGCGATCTTGCCGGTCAGGGCGTCGCCGACAACGGCGAAGTCCTCGGGGGTGCCGACGCCCTCGATCAGGACGTACTCATGCTCACCGGCGATGGTGGTGAAGGGCTCGTTGGTGTAAGCACCGTTGCTGCCCTCGAGCATCTCGTTGTAGACGATCATCATGTCGCCCACGGTGATGAAGTAGCCGGTGGAGCCGTCATTGTCGACGGAGGCCACGCTCAGGGAGTTGGTGAAGGAGCCGGGCTGGCCGTTGGTCTGCATGGAGACGTCCTCGGCATACAGGTAGCCGGCATTGTAGGCGTTCTCGACCCAGGAGCCGGAGTTGCCTGCGGACATGACGGCAACGATGCCGGACTCGGTCAGGCTCTCCATGATGGCCTGATACTCGGCGGTGGCGTTGCGGGAGGTGCCGGGATTGCCGGAGCCCAGGGACAGGTTGCAGGAATCACAGCCCAGGACGATGGCGTCCTCGATGGCGGCCATGTAGTCGGAGTCATAGGCGCCGCCGGCCTTGCCGAAGACCTTCATGGCGATCAGCTGGGCATCGGGAGCGACACCCTGGACCATGGCGGAATCCAGTGCAGAGACGAAGCCCTCATCGGTGTACAGGAAGCTGTTGGCGGCGGCGATGCCGGAGACATGGGAGCCGTGGGAGCCCTGGGAGTCGTTGTCATGGGTGACATCCAGGTCGCCGTCGATGTAGTTGTAGCCGAAGGGGATCTTGGCGTTGATGTAAGCCTCGGAGCCCACGGGAGCGTTCAGATCATCGGCCAGGGCGACGATCTCCTCGGCGTCCAGCAGATCGATGTACTCGGCGTACTCCTCCATGCTCATGCCGCTCTTGCCGGCGGCGTAGGCCAGGGAGTACTGGAAGGCATCGGGGTTCAGGGACTGGTGGTCGGTATCGGCACCGGTGTCGATGACGGCGATCCGGGAGCCTGCGCCGGTGTAACCGGCGGCCCAGGCGGCGGGAGAGCCGATCTGTGCGGAGGAGGTGGACATGCTGGGATCGCTGACTTCCTCGCTCTTGACCACGTCGGGCTCATAGCGAGTCTCGATCAGGACCTGGCTGACGCCGTCCACGGACTCGATGGCCTCGATCTGGCCGTACTCGACATTGGCGGAGATCAGGTTGGCAGCCAGAGTCAGGTTCCAGACCACATCCAGCTCGGCACCGAGCTTGCGCTCGATGGCGGCGGTGATCTGAGCCTGCCGGTCCTTCAGACCGGCGCGGTAGGCCATGGCCGCGGAATTGTCGGCGATGGAATCGGCGGAGTAGCCAGCCATGATGGTGGACTGCTCATCCAGGAAAATGGAGACACGGACCACGTCGGTGTCGACATAGTCGGTCATGGTGTGCAGCTCGTCAGCTTTGGTCAGAAGACCGGCGGAGACTGCGCTGTTGTCGACCTGGGTGAAGGTGACTCTGCCTGCGGGAGCGGCGGCGGCGGGAGCAGCCAGGCTCAGCAGCATGCAGAAGGCCAGGACCAGGGACAGCAGCCTGCGGGTGTGATGCTTCATACTTGTTCCTCCTTTTACTTTCTGCCGTAAAACGGCGCTATATCAGGGGCCGCAGATGACGCGGACCCGAATATACATGTATACATGTACAGCGAATATGCAACATCTTATCATGTGCATAAATTGAAGTCAAGTGTCTTTGTAAGAAAAACATTTTGTAACTTTTTCCTTTTTAACAAAGCAACAGCCGCGCCGTCCCCTTCGGAACAGCGCGGCTGTTGTCTATGGATCTGCAAATGTGGCAGTTACGGTGAAGCCTGCCATGCTTTCGCCGCCGGTGACGATCAGCTTTCCGCAGCGCAGCCAGGCGTGGGCCTCCATGGCCTGCCCCTCCCGCTTGCAGACGCCCATGTACAGGGTACACCTCTCCCCCATCCGGTTGAGCAGCCTCTTGGCCGTCAGGGCCCGGATCAGACAGGAGTCCTTCCAGCGGATCTTCCGGAACATGGCCTCCATCAGCTCATGGACCACCCAGGCATTCCGGGGGCTGGCTTCCACCGGCGTCTCCCGGCCCAGCGTGCCGATCTTCGGAGCCAGCTCCGAGAAGGGCCGGTGATGGACCCGGAATTTATACCAGTAGATCAGCACCAGGATCTGCGGGATCAGGAGCTTCTGCCGCCAGGGCAATCGAAGGAACTTGCGGATCATCCGTTCTCCTCGACCAGTCCCCGCTCCAGAAGGGTGTTCAGGAACGGCTCGATGTCGGCGCGGCACTGCGCGGCGGAGACATCGTACTCGTCGGTCAGCTTCCGGACCAGAGCGGCAACGGAAACAGGCTCCTCCAGCAGCTCCCAGATCCGGCCGCCGATCTCGCCCAGGTTGTAATACTTGCCGGTCATGATGTCCATCATGACGGCGGAGCCGTTCATATCGGCGGTCATCAGACCGGCCCGGCGGCTCAGAACAGTGGTATCAGTCATGGTGTTTCTCCTCCAAAAATTCTGTGATCAGGTCATACATCCGTGCGGCGCAGTCCTCTCCCGGTGTGCGTGCGACCAGGGCCATGGGGATCTTGGTGGCCAGGGTGACGCAGCGCTGGAAATGGCGCTGCAGGTTTCTCTTTTCGATCATGTTGGAGCGGTAGGTGTTGCGCATCAGCTGGTCCACCCGGGTCATGCCCTCGATGGGTGCCAGATCGCAGCGGGGCATATTCGGCACCAGCCGGACCACCAGACTCAGCGGCGCCCGCCCGTCAAAGAAATACCGGGAAACGTCCACGCCGAATTTCTCCCGGGAATCGGTGAAATAAAGGGAGTGGATGTCGCTCTCGGGACGCTCATACCGGTCCAGGGCATCCTGCCAGAGCTTCTGGGAGGGATAGCTGGACTGGACCATGGGAACGCCCTCGGTGTCATACAGGGCAGAGACGTCATCGGTGATCAGCTTCCAGCCCCGGCGCAGGAATTCCGCCGCCAGGGTGCTTTTGCCAGCACCGGAATCGCCGGTGAGCAAAATGGAGCGCTCCCCGTCGGTGACGCAGCTGCCGTGGAGGGGGATACAGCCCCGCTGGTGCAAGATCGCACCCATGGACGAGCCCATCAGGAACACGCCCAGACGGGAATCCGAGCAATCTGGCTCCGGATCCACCTGGATCAGACGGCCGCCTGTGACGCGGAAGGCGGCCACGCCCTCGACTCTGGCGTAGATCGCATCCTCCTGCAAAAATTTCCGCTCCTCCGTGGTCAGTCCGCTCAGGTCCGCGCGGACGATCCGCACATCCACTGTGCGGCAGTCTGTTTCCGGGATCTGCGCAATGACAAAATCGGACTCGATGATCAGGCCGAAGGCTTTATAGAATTTTGTTTTCGGCATCGAATTCCCTCCAACGCTTGGCCTGACGCTGAACGTTCTGGATCAGCATGGCGATCTCCAGCTTGCCAAGCAGCAGTGACCAGTTTCCGGTTTCATCCTTATTGGTGATCTGGGTATCGTTCAGCGCCCGCAGTCCGTCAAAGTCCAGGACTCCGTCCCACTGCTCCTGATCCAGCTCCGAGAGCATATAGGCGAGCCGGTTATGGAAGGAGATGTTGGCGCGCTGAGATGGATCCTCGTTTCGCACACTGGCCAGATCCTTGTAGTACACTCCCCGCAGGGAATCGGGCATCAGGTCGTCAAAGGCCTCCCGGAAGATCAGACGGTTGCGGTTCTTCTTCAGGTACAGCCGTCTGGGAATGGAAAGGGCGAAGTCCAGCACGCGGTAGTCCACATAGGGGAACAGATACCGGATCCCACAGGCCGCGCCCTGGTAGGCGCAGTTATCGAGACGGGGGCGGAGGGCGCCGCTGCGGACATGAAGATGGGGCGCTGTGTTGAACATCAGCGGCTTTGCATC
>JAFQSI010000229.1 GCA_017409645.1 Oscillospiraceae bacterium
GGCCTCGTCGGTCAGATCCGCCGGGGCCAGATAGATCTGGGGCGTGCGCATGTTGAAGGCGTTGCCCGTACTGTGCCAGGGGACCCATACGGATCTGCGGGGCGCGCCGTCTTCGGTGATGCCGATGGAGAGATACTTGCCGGTGTGTTCGGTCAGCTTCTGACGCTGGGATCCAAGCATTGCATTACCGCCTTTCTGTTATCAATCGGGAAGGAACCAGCCGGGGACCTCCGGGAAATGGTCGGTCAGCTCCTGAAGGAGAGGAGACGCTTCGAATTCCGCCGCTGCGGCGAAGACCTCCTCTGCCGCCCGGTTCAGCTCCTCCTGGCTGGTGGGCAGATACACGGCGGTCCAGAGCCGGTGGCTGTAGCCCACGCCCTGGAAGTCGAGATAAAAGCCCGTGTCATAGCGGGAGGGACCGCTGTCGGCGGTCAGCTTCAGGGTCTGTCCCTTGGGGGTGGTTTTGGTCATGAAGAAAACGCCGTCAGCCAGGAAACGATAGTGCCAGCCCTGCTCCTTCGACAGCTTTTTCAGGATGGGAGCGACCTTGTACTGGGAGGGGAACCGGTTCTGGCCCTGGTCCCCCGGCAGCCGGGCTTCAAAAAAGCTGTGGACCCGCTCCAGCAGGGGCCCGGCGGCCTCGCTCCGGGCGGCGATGTCTGCCTTTTCTTCTTCGGAAAGGACCACCTCCTGGATGGAACGGTGACGGACGCCGGGGAGCAGGGCCTTCATGGCATCCACATAGGGCCCTGGATCCAGCAGCTCCCCATCCCGGATCAGGTCCATGGACATACAGATCGTGTTGTTGCCCAGGATATCCCGGTGGAGGGTAAAGCCGCAGCCCTGAAGCTGGCGGTCCAGGAAGATCGTGGGGTCCAGCGGTTTGTTATGCCACTCGGCCTGCTGCCGGGCGGGAGTCAGGTCCCGCTCCGCAGGGATGACCCGTCCGAAAAAGTCCACATCCAGATAGTACAGCGTCACATCGGAAAAGCCATAGCTCCGGTGGAGCTTCTTCATCAGCGGCAGCAGGTCCGCCTCGGTGCAGGCGGTGGGTGTGTGGATGTTGCTCAGGACCCAGGTATCGAAGAAACCATAGGAACCGCCGTTGACATGCACAGGCTCCCCCAGGCTGGGGCAGTCCTTCACCGCACGGGGGCAGCCCTTCAGGGATTGCTCATCAAAAAAGTAGTAGAATTTCCCGTAGGACAGGCCCTGCTCCTCCAAAAACCGATGGACGATCCCAGGCCACTCAGAGAACGGTGGCTTGGATTTGATAAGGAAGGTGTCGTGCTGGATCAAGCGCATGATATCGCCGCCTTTCATCTTTTTCTGAGGTCATGATATAATGGCAGCTGTCCGATAAACCGGACAGCTGTTTGCTGCTGTATAGACTATATATCGAATATGGGAAAACGGCAAGGGCTGCGGCGGGGAAGGGATTTATATAAGGTCGTGTTGCAGCAAATCGTCATAAGTAACATTCAGGATTTTTGCTATGTATACAAGCTCAATATCTGTAACAAATCGTTTCCCAGCTTCAATGCGCTGAATGGCATTTTTGTCGACATCCAGCCCAATGAGCTGTAACGCTTCGGCAAGCTCACGTTGAGATTTTTTCATTGCTTTGCGGTAGGTAGCGATTTGGGTTCCTGATATGTTGTTACGACCGTTTGCATTTTTGTTAATGAACATATTTAAGCTCCCTTTTGACATCTTGTGCTTGTCAATAAGAGAATTATATGTTATACTATAAACAGAATTGACATTCACTGAATGTCAATAAATAATTTACAGAGGTGAGCAAAATGGCAAGAAATCCTAGCGATATTTTGGCAGACAAGATTCTCGCAGAAACAGGATCAGGCGCAGAAAAAAACGCAGCGCAGCGCAGACTGATGCAGGACGAGGAAGATTATGCTGAGTCTTATGTTCGAATTCGTGAATTGGAAAAGAAATACGGAAAGATTGAGGCTGAAGAGGAGCGAAAGAGAGCAGGGCTAACTGAGGAGGAGTATAAGTGGTATAAATTTTGGCATGCAATGGCATACGTGATTATGCCGATTGGATTGTTGTGTGTAATCATTGGGGTGCCGCTTGTAGCTACTAATCCCGACAGCAATGTTTTTACAATAGGTGTACTTAGTTTGGTTGTGAGTTGGATATTGGATAAAGTCTCCGGAAATAAACTTAATAGAAAATAGTGAAAACGCGGATTAGGTTGCGGTGAAATCTTTTGCTGTTGCAAAAGATGAAATAAAATCCGTTCATCACCCGCGCAGCGGATCTCATCGCGCAGCGATTTCATCCCGCGCAGCGGGATTTCACCCGTCCGCGAGGACGGATTTAACTGCAAAAGACCAGATGCTAAGCATCTGGTCTTTTGCTGGTGGGGGAGGACGGATTCGAACCATCGAAGCGAAACGCAGCAGATTTACAGTCTGTCCCCTTTGGCCACTCGGGAACTCCCCCGTATTTGGTTGTGTCTGAAAGACTTGGTTATTATAGCACGGATTTCGGATTTGTCAAGGGGGAAATGAAGAAAAAGTGAAGCTTGGCTTCGCCAAGTGAAGTTATGGCCTGCGCCATAGTGAAGTATTGCGCTGGCGCGCAAAGTGAAGTAAAGTGCGCCCCTCACGTCAGCAGACACTTCACTGCCCGAAGGGCAACTTCACTTGCGCAGCAGACTTCACGCGCCGGCAGGCGCACTTAACTGCAAAAGACCAGATGCAAAGCATCTGGTCTTTTGCTGGTGGGGGAGGACGGATTCGAACCATCGAAGCGAAACGCAGCAGATTTACAGTCTGTCCCCTTTGGCCACTCGGGAACTCCCCCATATGAAGTTGGCTCGGATTGGAGCCGGTAGACGGACTCGTGTAATCAAGGAGCGGCTCGGTCAAGCCCTCGCCGGCAATGCTCATCCGCATTGCATTTGTATCTTCGAGTCAGTGTCGGTTGCTTATCGGAACTGGAGCCGGTAGACGGACTCGAACCCCCGACCTACTGATTACAAATCAGTTGCTCTACCGACTGAGCTATACCGGCAACTCGAACCGAACACGCATATTATAGCATGGGTTTTTGAAATGTCAAGCATTATTTTCGGGAAATGTACGCGATCCCCTAGGGAGATATGCAAAAGGGACCCGCTCGCGCAGGTCCCTTGGGAAATTGAATTACAGCTCGATCTCCAGGCGGGAGACGACGGCGGCGCAGCGCTTGCACAGGCCGTTCTCGTCGGCTTCCTCGGAGTGCATCCAGCAGCGGGGGCACTTGACGCCCTTGGCCTCGCTGACGCCGATGGTGACGTCGGCCAGGTTGGCGCCGGTGCCGGTCAGAGCGCCCTCCTCAGGAGCAGCCCAGTCAACGGCGGAGACGATGCAGACCTCGGCCAGGTTCTTGCCCTCGCAGGCGGCCTTCAGCTCGCCGCTGTCGGTCAGCAGGGTCACATGGGCCTCCAGAGCCTTGCCGATGCGCTTGTCGGCACGGGCCTTCTCCAGAACGCCGTTGACGTCCTGGCGCAGCTTCATGACCATGTCCCACTTGGCCATCTGGTCAGCGGTCAGGCAGTAGCCCTCGAAGGACTCGGGCATCTGGTTCAGCAGGACGTTGCGGGCATCGTCGGAAGCCAGGTGGGGCATGGACTGCCAGACCTCATCACAGGTGAAGGCCAGGATGGGGGCGAACAGCTTGGCCATGGCGTCCACGATCAGGAACAGGGCGGTCTGAGCGGAGCGGCGGCGCAGGCCGGTCTTGTCCTCGCAGTACAGGCGGTCCTTCAGGATGTCCAGATAGAAGGAAGACAGATCGACAACGCAGAAGTCGTTCATGGCGTGGGTGATGACATGGAACTCGTAGCCGTTGTAGCTCTTGCGGACCAACCGGGTCAGCTCGTCCAGACGGGTCAGAGCCCAGCGGTCCAGCTCCTCCAGCTGATCGACGGCAACCATGTCGGTGTTGGGATCGAAGTCAGCCAGGTTGCCCAGGAAGTAGCGGGCGGTGTTGCGGAACTTCAGGTAGTTCTGGGCGATCTGCTTGAAGATCTCCTTGGAGCAGCGAACATCGGCGTGGTAGTCGCTGGAAGCGGCCCACAGACGGACGATGTCAGCGCCGAAGTCCTTGATCAGGTCGGCGGGATCCACGCCGTTGCCCAGAGACTTGTGCATGGCGCGGCCCTGGCCGTCCACGACCCAGCCGTGGGTCAGGACCTGACGGAAGGGAGCCCCCTTGTCCAGTGCGCCGACGGAGGTCAGCAGGGAGGACTGGAACCAGCCGCGGTACTGGTCAGCACCCTCCAGATACACATCAGCGGGCCACAGCTCGGGGGTCCGGTGCATCAGGGAGGCGTAATGGGTGGAGCCGGAGTCGAACCAGCAGTCCAGGGTGTCAGTCTCCTTGTCGAACTCCTTGCCGCCGCAGTGGGGGCAGGTGAAGTTCTCGGGGACCAGGTCCATGGCATCCATCTCGAACCAGGCGTTGGAGCCCTTCTCATCAAAGAGGGCAGAGATCTTGGCGATGGACTCGGGGGTGGAGACGGGCTTGCCGCAGTCGCGGCAGTAGAACACGGGGATGGGCAGACCCCAGCGGCGCTGGCGGGAGATACACCAGTCGGCGCGCTCGCGGATCATGCTGGTCATGCGGTCCTCGCCCCAGGCGGGGAACCACTGGACATTCTCGATGGCCTTGATGGCCTGGTCCTTGAAGGACTCGACGGAGCAGAACCACTGGGGGGTGGCACGGAAGATGACGGGCTTCTTGCAGCGGTCGTGGTGGGGATAGGAGTGGATGATCTCCTCGGAGGCGAAGAGCATGCCGCTCTCGGCCATGTCGGCCTTGATGATGGGGTTGGACTTCTCGGTGGGCAGACCGGCGTACTTGCCGGCGTAGTCGGTGTGACGGCCGTAGTCGTCCACGGGGACCACCAGCTCCATGCCGTAGCGCATGCAGGTCTGGTAGTCGTCGGCACCGAAGCCGGGGGCGGTGTGGACACAGCCGGTACCGGAATCCATGGTGACATACTCGGCGTTCACCAGGCGGGAGGTCTTGTCCAGGAAGGGATGCTGGGCCAGCATGTTCTCGAAGAACTGGCCGGGGTAGGTTGCCAGGACCTCGTAATTCTCAAAGCCGCCCATCTTCATGGTCTTCTCCATCAGAGCCTCGGCCATGATGTAAGTCTCGCCGTTCTCGGCCTTCACGAGGACGTAGCTGTCACGGGGATGCAGGCAGATGCCCATGTTGCCGGGCAGGGTCCAGATGGTGGTGGTCCAGATGACGAAGAACATCTTGCTCTTGTCGAACTCAGCCAGCTTGCCCAGATCGTCCTTCATGGGGAACTTGACATAGACAGAGGTACAGGGATCGTCCTTGTACTCGATGTCGGCCTCGGCCACGGCGGTGGCGCAGAAGGGGCACCAGGTAACGGGCTTCAGGCCCTTGTAGATGTAGCCCTTGTCGAACATCCGGCCAAAGACCTTGACCTCCTGGGCCTCAAAGTGCTTGTCCATGGTCCGGTAGGGATGCTCCCAGTCGCCCACGACGCCCAGACGCTTGAAGCCGCCCATCTGCTTCTGGATGAAGTCCTCGGCGAAGGCCTCACAGGCGGTACGGAACTCGGGCACGGACATGTCCTTGTTCAGCTTCTTCTTGGAAGTCTCGATGGCCCGCTCGATGGGCAGACCGTGGTTGTCCCAGCCGGGGACGTAGGGGGTGTAGTGGCCCATCATGGCCTGGGAGCGGACGATGAAGTCCTTCAGGGTCTTGTTCAGGGCGTGGCCCATGTGGATGTAGCCGTTGGAGAAGGGAGGGCCGTCATGCAGAATGAAGGGGGGCAGGTCCTTGTTCTTCTCCAGCATGGCGTTGTACAGATCCAGCTCCTGCCACTTCTCGAGCATCTTCGGCTCCCGGGCAGGCAGACCGGCCTTCATGGGGAAGTCGGTCTTCGGGGTGATGATTGACTTTTTATAGTCCATTGAAATGAACCTCCATTAAGATAATTCAAATTGTAGGGCGAGGACACGCCCTCGCCGACCCGGTCCGATGACCGGGAATGTGGGTTGGTTGCTGACAGGTATCGACTACCTCTGTCATTCCGAGGAGCGAAGCGACGTGGGAATCCGCTCTCTTTCCGGCCCCTCCGGGGCCGGGCGGTGCTTCGCACCGCTTATGGTACGGATTGCCACGCCCCGTTGGGGCTCGCAATGACAGCGTATTTTGGGCGGGGCAAAAAGAGAAACGCCTTTGCCCCTTAATACTAAGAGACAAAGGCGCATAGTTCCTCTGCGGTACCACTCTTGTTCCGGAAAAATTCCGGCGCTCGTTTCGCTGTATCGGGCGGACCCGGTGCTGCTTACTTTGTTTCAGCGCACTGCTCGGAGGGGATACCCGGTCCGGTCACGTTACTGCCTTGCACCTTACCGGCAGCTCTCTGAAACGTGGGGACGGACGGACTTGTCCTCGTCATAGCGTTCCCTATTTACTTGGTGGGATCGTAGTTCCGACCAAACTGCAGGTTGGTGAAACGGCTGGTGGTATTGGACTGGGGATGGTTGGGCTCGGCCTTGGGGGCAGTCTCCACGGTGGTGCCCATCATGGCTTCCAGGGTGGAGGCGATCTCGTCAGCCACGGCGTCGGCGGTGGCGGCATGCTCCTTGGGAGGCTCGGTGGGCAGGTTGGCGGTCTTGATCCGCTCCAGGGCCTGGACCACGGTCTTCAGCTGCTCCTGGATCTCGGAGATCCGCTGACCGGAGGCCTTCTTGGCCTCCTCGACCCGGGCATTCTCGGCGGCGATGAGGGAAACGGCGTTCTTGGCGTTCTCAGCGGCGGCCTGGTTGGCGTCGTTGAGCATCTGGGCGCACTTGGCCTCGGTATCCCGGATCATCTGATCGGCAGACTTCTGGGCGCCGGCCATGGCGTCGCGCATGCTGGCCTCGCCGTTGCGGTACTCCTCCAGCTTCTCCACCAGGACGCGCATCTTGCTCTTGAGCAGGGCGTTTTCCTTGTAGAGGGTGGTGTAGTCCTCGATCAGGGGAACCAGCACCTCGTCCACGGAGTCGATATCGTAGCCGTTGAAGCGGGCTCTGGCGAAGGAGATCTCATCGAGCTGCTGCGGTGTATACATAGGCTAGTCCTTTCTTGTTGCGGGGGATCAGACGTAATTCTCGACCTCGCCCTGCAGGTTCTTCAGATCGCCCAGCACTTCCATGTTGTGGGGGCAGAAGACGTAGGTGGACTGGGAAACCTTCTTGACGGAGCCGTCCAGAGCGTAGCCGCAGCCGGACAGGAAGTCCACGACACGGCGGGCCAGGTTCTTCTCCACGCCCTCCAGGTTCAGGACGACGGCCTTCTTGGCGCGCATGTTGGCGGCGATGGTGGGAGCGTCGTTGAAGCTCTCGGGCCGGACCAGGATCATCTGGATCTTGTTGGCGCTGCTGACCACCTGGCCGCTGAAGCCGGTGGAGGCGGGGGTGAAGGCGGCGGTGTTGTTCACAGGAGCGGGGGTGAAAGCGGGCTCCTGGGCAGGAGCGGACTCGCGGCGGCCGAAACGGGGGGTACGCTCGGGCTGGGGAGCGGGCTCCTCGAAGGAGTCGTCCATCTCGTCGTCGTAATCATCGTAATCGTCTTCATCGCTGTAGGGCTTGGTAAAATTCTTGATCTCATCCCAAAAACTCATATCTCTATATCCTCCTAAAATATCTGTCACATCAATCATTACTGATGAGGTTTGGCGTAGTTTCGGGCACCGAAAATGGCGGTGCCCACACGAATCATGGTGGAGCCTGCCCGGATGGCGTCGGCGAAATCGTCCGACATTCCCATGGATAGGCATTCCATGGTTACATTATCGTATTTTTTTCGCTGGATGTCAACAGAAAGCTGTGAAATTTCTTTAAAAAATTTCAGATTATCGCCGGGCTCCCGACTCACAGGCGGGATCGCCATGAGTCCCCGGACCCGCAGGTGGGGAAAATTGTGCAAATCCTCCAAAACCTCCCAAATCTCGTCGGCCCGGAAGCCGGATTTGCTCTCCTCGCCGCCGATGTTGATCTCCAGCAGGATGTTCTGGGTGATGCCCTGCTTGGCGGCTTCCTTCTCGATGGCCTGCATGAGATTCAGCCGGTCCACGCTCTGGATCAGATCCACATGGCCGACCACCTGCTTGACCTTGTTGGTCTGCAGCACGCCGATGAAGTGGACGGGGGCGCCCCGATAGGCGTCCTCCTTCTCCTTGGCGACCAGCTCCTGGACCCGGTTCTCGCCGCAGCAGTCCACGCCTCCGGCGATGGCCTCCCGGACGGCGTCGGCGCCGTTCATCTTGGTGGCGGCGCAGAGCTGGATCTGACTGGGATCGCGGCCGCAGTCGATGGCCGCCTTATTCATTTCCGCCCGGATCCGGGCGATATTTTCTGCGATGGACATGATTTGTCCCCCTCTTTATTGTGATGTAGGGCGGGGGCATGCCCCCGCCGACCAGGCCGAATGACTGCCTGGAGTGGATGTTGTGCGAAAATGTCGTTTCGGATGCCCTGTATTCACACATCTGCATGTCGAAAGTGCGCCGGTGGGGTCATGACCCCACCCTACAGGTCGGATTTCATACGCCGAGCGGACCCAATGGTGTGATTCGACCGCCGCGCCAAAGGACGAATTGTCAGCGGCGATTCAACGCAAAACAAAAGACGGCGGATCGCTCCACCGTCTTTCGGGCTCATGCCGGCTGTCCGTTGGCCTTTAACGGCCGGATGGGGACCAGGGTGGAGATGGCGTGCTTGTAGATCATTTGCTGCCTGCCATCGGTGACCAGCACCACCACGAAATTGTCGTAGCCGCTGATCGTCCCCCGGAGCTGGAATCCATTCATCAGGAAGAGCGTCACCGGGACCTTTTCCCGGCGGACCTCCTTCAAAATGGCGTCCTGCAGATTCATTACCTCTGACATAAGTATTCCTTCCTTCTGTTTATTGGAGCCTTTCTGTCTTGCTCCTGGAATACCCATATCTTAGCACGATTCACTTGTCGAAATTGGCCGCAAGTGCGCGGGCCTGGGAAAAGATTTCCTCTGCCGGCTGCCCCTTTGCGCGCAGGAGCCAGTGGATGCGCTCGTTGCGCCGGAACCAGGTCTGCTGGCGCTTGGCATAGCGGCGGGAGGATTGCTGGACCTTGGCGATGGCTTCATCGATGGTGGCCCGCCCGGCCATGGCATCGATGAATTCCTTGTAGCCGATGGCCTGCATGGCGGTGGCCGTCTCGGGGATGCCGGAGTTCAGCACCTCCCGGATCTCATCGAGCAGACCGTCTTTGACCATCAGCCGAACGCGCAGGTCGATGCGGTCATAGAGATCCTGGCGGCTCAGATAATCCGTTCCGATCCACAGGGGATCGAATTTGGGCGGAAGGGCGGCGGTCCGCTGATTGTGGGCGGTGATGGTTTCGCCCGTCTCCTGGAAAACCTCCAGAGCCCTTATGATCCGCCGGGGGTTATTCTGGCTCTTCTCCATAGCCACGGGATCGATGGCGCGCAGCTGCTCCATGAGGACCTCCAGACCCTCGCTTTGCAGCCGCTGCTCCAGCCGCTCCCGGCAGCCGGTGGCGGGATAGGGGGCGAATTCGCCGCCCTTGATCAGGTTGTCCACATACAGCCCCGTGCCGCCGGCGATGACGGCGGTCTTCCCCCGGGAGAGGATGTCCTCGACGATGGGGGTGGCCATTTCGACATACCGGCTGACGGAAAAATCCTCATCCGGCTCGCAGATGTCGATCATGTGGTGCCGGATGCCCTGCATCTCCTCGACCGTGGGCTTGGCGGTGCCGATGTCCAGACGCCTATAGATCTGCATGGAGTCGCAGGAGACGACCTCGCCGTTCGTAAATTTCGCCAGCTCCACCGCCAGGGCGGTCTTGCCCGAGGCCGTGGGGCCGACGACACAGATGATCTTATCCATGGCTTACACTGCCCGGCCCAGGCAGAAGAAGGCCAGGAACAGCATCACCGCAAAGGCCGCCAGGGACAGGAAGAACAGCATGGGGCTGCCGATCAGCGTCGCCAGAGAGAAGACGCCGGTCTGCTTGTACTCGTCATAGGCATCCTTGAAGAAATTGTACAGGAAAAAGCCCGGAAACAGGGAGCCGACGAGGAAGAGGAAGAAAAAGCCGATTGTCATGATCATACCTCCAGGTATTGAGATTGTAGGGAACGGTCATCGACCGTTCCGGCCGCCGTCAGGCGGCTAAGATCAAAGCAGCCGGACGAGCCAGTTGCCGTTTTCTTTGGTGTAGAAAAATTCGCTGAGGCTTGGATCTTCGAAGACCCGGACCATGTCGAGAAAATCCGGGGCCAGGGGATAGTCGGTCAGGGCCTGCCTGGGGATCCAGAAGACCTCGCCCTCGTCGGAGGACCTGAGTTCTCCGCGGAAGCGGTCGGCCCTGTACAGGAAGACCACATACCGCTCCTCCCGGCGGGTCTGGAACTGCTTCACGCCGCAAAGGCGCGGGTTCTCGATGGTCAGACCCGTCTCCTCGAAAACCTCCCGGATCACGGAAGCCGCGAAGGACTCCCCGGGCTCCACATGGCCCCCGGGGAAGGTGATGCCGGGCCAGTCGGGATTGCGCCGGTCCTGGACCAGAATATTGCCATTTTGGTCAGAAACCATGCACATATTGGTAAAAATGGCGGGTTCAGCGTTCGCCATGGTGTATCGTCCCTCGCGTCGAAATAGAATTGTAGGGGAGGGTCATGACCCTCCCGCGGATTTTGCATCGCCAAATCCGTCGCCGTAAGGCGAAAAAACGGTTATTTCCCTTCGGGAAATCCGAAAATCGTTCCGATTTTCGGCGGGAGGGTCATGACCCTCCCCTACCGGGGGGAGTTTATGTGCGCTTAAATTGCTTCTCCAGCTGTTTTTTGCTCAGTGTGATGCAGATGGGCCGTCCGTGGGGGCAGTATTTCAGCTCCTCCCGGCTCATGACCTCCTTCACCAGGGCCAGCAGCTCCTTGTCGTCGGTCTTCCAGCCGGCCTTGATGGCGGCCTTGCAGGCCATGGTGTGCAGCAGCTCGTCCCGGACGGTATCGGTATCGGCAGATCTGCCGTCGAGGAGGTCGTCAGCCACCTCCATCAGGGTGTCCGCCACATCGCCCTCCGCCAGATCCATGGGCACCCGGCGGACCAGGATGGTGTTCTCGCCGAATTCGTCGATCTCGAAACCAAGGCCCTCCAGCAGCTCCTTTTTCGCCAGAAGCTGGGCGGCGGCGTCGGCCCGGAGCCGGACGGGGATGGGGGACAGAAGGGACTGGGAGGTGATGTCGGTGGGATTGGCGCGGAGCTTTTCAAAGAGGATCCGCTCGTGGGCCGCGTGCTTGTCGATCAGGAAGCTCTCCTCGCCCTGCTCCACGATCACGTAGCTGCGGTACAGCTCGCCCACCATGCGCCAGGGGATCTCCTTCGGCATGGGCAGCTCCTCCTGGACGGGTTCCGGAAGAATGAGTTGTTTGGGTTCCGGCATGGCAGGGGGAGGAGGGGGCGGCGCGAAGGTCTTCACCGGGGCGATCACCGGTTCCCGGACGGGAGGGGCGGCGGGCCGCTCGGCGTTCATCACCTGGATGACAGGCCGGGCGGTGGCGGGCGGGATCTTCGGGGTGTTGGTGACGGCTGCGGTGAAGGTCTTGTATTCCTCCGCGGTCATGGTCCGGAAGAAGTCCTGCTTTTTGGCGGGAGCCGCCTTGTCGGCGGACGGAACGCCGGGGACGGCGTTCCCTACGTTGGAAACGGGAGTGGCGGGCGGCGTTTTCAGCTGCACCTGGGGCCGGTCGGGCTGTCTGTTCAGGGCCCCGAGAACTCCATAGTGGACGCAGTCGAAGACGGCCTTTTCCGACAGGAATTTCACCTCGGTCTTCGCCGGGTGGACATTGACGTCCACGGAAGCGGCGGGCAGGGTCAGATGCAGCACACAGGCCGGGAATTTGCCCACCATGATCTGGTTGCGGTAGGCCTCCTCCAGCGCCTGGATCAGCAGCTTGGATTTCACGGGCCGGTTGTTGACGAAGAAGGTCTGCAAACTGCGGCTGGGCCGGGCGTCGGTGGGCTTGCTGACGAAGCCCCGGAGGGAGTAGCCCTCCCAGCGGGAGGAAACCTCCACGAATTTTGCCGACTCCCGTCCGTAGACGCAGTAAACGGCGGCGCCCAGCTCCCCGGTGCCGGGGGTCTGGAGGGTCTGACGGCCGTCGCGGATGAAGGTGAAGCTGACCTCGGGATGGGCCAGGGCCTGCAGCTGCACGGCGGCAGCCACCTTGCCGCCCTCGACAGAGTCGGATTTCATGAACTTCATTCGCGCCGGGGTGTTGTAAAAGAGGTCCCGGACGATGATGGTTGTGCCGTCGGGGCAGCCGGCCTCGTCCTCGTCGGTGATCTTTCCTGCCTCCAGCGTCAGGCTGACGCCGGAGATGCTGCCGGGGGTCTTGGTCATCAGGTCGATGCGGCTGACCGACGCGATGGCGGCCAGGGCCTCGCCCCGGAAGCCCATGGTGCCGATGGCGGCCAGGTCCTCGGCGGTGCGCAGCTTGGAGGTGGCGTGGCGGAGGAAGGCGGTCTTCGCGTCGTCGGCGCTCATGCCGCAGCCGTTGTCCGTGACCCGCAGGTAGGTCATGCCGCCGTTTTTGATCTCGACGGTGACCTTGGATGCGCCCGCGTCCACCGCGTTCTCCAGAAGCTCCTTGACCACGGAAGCGGGCCGCTCCACCACCTCACCGGCGGCGATGAGATTGGCGATATGGGGGGATAATTGGATGATTTTCGGCATAATGTTACCTCAGACGATTTATTCAGCGGTTACAACAAGATGCAGCCCAAAGCATTGACCGCCATGTGCATCAGCAGCGGCGCACACAGACTGTCGTCTTTCCGGCAGGTCCGGCACAGGACGAAGCTGGGCCCTAAGTACTGGACGAAGCACAGCACCAGGGTCAGCGGATCGTAGCTGCCGATGTAGCCCAGCACATGGGCGGCGGAGAAAAAGCAGCAGGTGACGGCGTAGGCCAGGGGAATACTCTTCTTCGCCAGACCGGTAAAGAGCCAGCCCCGGAAGAGACATTCCTCCGCCAGGGGCGCGGCAAAGATGACGCAGAAGGTCATCAGCAGGGGGCTTTCCCCCAGCATGGAGCTGATGCTGGCGTCATTCACATTGCCGAAGTCCGGCTCCACCAGCAGGGTCAGCCAGGTTATGGCGATGTTCACCAGCCAGTACAGCCCCAGGCCCTTCAGGGCCGTCAGCGCCGTCTCCTTCCACCGGCCCCGCCGGTTCCGCAGGGACTGCTGAAGAAGATTGCGGAAGAGGATCAGCGCCAGAAGGGCGTTGAGAATAAAGCAGATCACATTGATGGTCGTCACGGAGCGGATCCCCACTGCGACGCAGACCAACGTCACCACAAAGGGCAGCACCAGCATCTGCAGCAGCAGGTAGACCCAGCCGAGGACCTGTTCGCGTTTCGTTAACGTCAGTGTCATTGCAGCATCAGTTTCAGCTTGTACAGCTCGTTCATGGCCTCGATGGGAGTCATCGTCTCCACATTCATGGCCTCCAGGGCGAGCCGGATGTTCTGGGCGGTCATGTCCAGCATGGACACCTGATCGTCAAATTCCGTTTCGGCGGGCTTGGGCGCAGGGGACTTGCGGGGATCGCCGCTTTCCAGCTCCCGCAGGATCTCCCTTGCCCGGGTGATGACGGTGTTCGGAAGGCCCGCTAATTTTGCGACCTCCACGCCGTAGCTGTCATCGGCGGCGCCGGGGACGATCTTGCGCAGGAAGATCATGTCCCCGCCCCGCTTTTTCACGGCGATGTTGTAATTTTTCACATTGGGAAGCTCGTTCTCAATGGTGGAAAGCTCGTGGTAATGGGTGGCGAAGAGGGTCTTGGCACCCAATCTTTTGGGATTGGCGGCATGCTCCAGCACCGCCCGGGCGATGGCCATGCCGTCGTAGGTGCTGGTGCCCCGGCCGATCTCGTCCAGGATCAGCAGGGAGCGGGCGGTGGCGTACTTGAGGATGTTCGCCACCTCGTTCATCTCCACCATGAAAGTGGACTGGCCGGAGGCCAGGTCGTCGCTGGCACCGATCCGGGTAAAGACCCGGTCCACCAGACCGATCTTCGCGCTGCGGGCGGGGACAAAGCTGCCCATCTGGGCCATCAGCACGATCAGGGCCACCTGCCGCATGTAGGTGGATTTACCTGCCATGTTGGGGCCGGTGATGATGGACACCTGATGGTCCGCGCTGCCCAGGCGGGTGTCGTTGGGGACAAAGAGGGCGTCCTTCAGCACCACCTCCACCACGGGGTGGCGGCCGTCGCGGATGTCCAGCTCCGGACCCAGGGTGATCTCCGGACGGCAGTAGCCCCGCTGGACGGCCACATTGGCGAGACTGCACAGGCAGTCTGCGGCGGCCACGGCGGCGGCGGAGAGCTGGACCCGGGCGGCCTGGGCCGCCAGATGCTCCCTAAGCCGGGTGAACAGCTGGTATTCCAGAGCCACCAGCCGGTCCTTGGCGGTCAGGACCTGGGTTTCCAGCTCCTTCAGCTCCTGGGTGATGTAGCGCTCGCAGTTGGCCAAAGTCTGCTTGCGGACGTAGTCCATGGGCACCTGGTCGTAATAGGACTTGGACACTTCAATGTAGTAGCCAA
>JAFQSI010000230.1 GCA_017409645.1 Oscillospiraceae bacterium
ATGCAGGCGATCATCTTGTCGCCCAGGGACTCGATGTCGGTGTCGACAACGAACTTGGCCTCGACCCACTCCTTGATGCCGTCCTCGCCCTGCAGCAGGCGGGTGACTTCCTCGGAGCCCTTGGAGTAGGGATCAACGCCCAGGAAGGTCTCGATACCGGTGGCGACGACGTAGTTGCCGATGGAGACGGCCTTCTCGGACATCCACTCGGGAGCGCAGCCGACAACGGGGACCTGGGAGATGTTGATGCCCCAGTCCTTGGCGATGTCGGAGGCCAGGACCATCATACGGGAGATATCGACGCAGGAGCCCATGTGCAGCACGGGAGGAATCTTGGCCAGCTCGCACACGCGCTTCAGACCGGCACCGCAGTACTCCTTGGCCTGCTCGGGATCCATCAGACCGGCCTTGGCAGCAGCCTGAGCGGAGCAGCCGGTGGTGATGACGACGATGTCGTTCTCCAGCATCTTCTTCATCAGGCCGATGTGAGCGGTGTCAGGACGGACCTTGGGGTTGTTGCAGCCGACCATGGCGACAGCGCCGCGGATGACGCCGGAGTGGACACACTCGACCAGGGGCTTGGTGGTGCCGAACTCGTCCAGCTGGGAGTTGGCAACGGTGTCCAGAACGCCCTTGATGGCCTCGACGGAGTAGCCGACGCGGGCCTTCTGCTTCTGGTTGGGGATGTTGACCAGCTCCTGGTTACGGTTCTGGAAGTTCTCGATGGCCATCTTCACGATCGCCTTGGCGGAGTCACCGGCGGACTCAACGGAGAACTGGATGAACTCGGAGTCGGGGATCCGGGCGATGGGGGAGGTGGTGATGAACTTGGTGTGGAAGCACTTGGACAGGGGGCCCAGTGCGGGGAAGATACACTGCACGTCGACGACAATGGCCTCACAGGCGCCGGTCAGAACCACGTTCTCCTGGTTCAGGTAGTTACCGGCCATGGGGATGCCGTGACGCATGGTGACCTCGTTGGAGGTGCAGCAGACGCCGGAGACGGTGATGCCCTTGGCGCCCATGCTCTTGGCGTAGGCGATCATCTCGGGATCGTTGGCGTAGTAGACGACCATCTCGGACAGGGAGGGGTCGTGGCCGTGGACGACGATGTTGACGTTGTCCTTCTCCATGACGCCGATGTTGGCCTCGGTGTCGATGGGACGGGGGGTGCCGAACATGACATCGGAGAACTCGGTGCCCATCATGGAGCCGCCCCAGCCGTCGGACAGACCGGCGCGCAGGGACTGACGGATCAGCGCCTCTGCCAGGGAGGAGTTACCCATGTGGGTCATGTGCATGGCGGTGGCGATTTCACGGTCGATGGCACGGGGCATGATTTCGGCCTTGCGCCACAGTTCCTTGGTGTGCTCGGGAGCGCGCTGGGCGAACTTCTGCTCGCCGAAGGGGAAGCCGTACTCCAGCAGGCCGATCTCGGCCATCTCATGAGCCAGAGCATAGATGTCCTTGCCCTCGGTCTCCACTCCCCACTCCTTGGCGATGCGGATCAGCTTCTCAGCGTCCTTGATCTGATAGTTGCCGCCCTCGCGGGTCTGGTGCAGGGTGTGCATGATCTCACGGCCGTGGTCGGAGTGAGCGGCGGTACCGCCAACAGTGAAACGCAGGTAGTTACGGGCGACGATGCCGTGGACATCGCAGCCACAGATACCACGGGGTGCCTTCTTGGTGATCCGGCAGGGACCCATGGAGCAGATCCGGCAGCAGGTACC
>JAFQSI010000231.1 GCA_017409645.1 Oscillospiraceae bacterium
ACAGGCTCGGGGGAACCGGCGGCGCGCCACAGGAAGGTGACGACCTGGGCACGGGTGCAGGCCACATCGGGACCGAAGTGGGTATCGTCGATGCCCTTGGTGATGTCGTTCTCCAGAGCCCACATCACGGGATCGTAGAAGTAGATGCCGTCGGGAACATCCACGAAGGGATTCTCGGCGGGGACATCCTGCGTCTCGTCACAACGGGAGCAGCTGCCGTCCTCCTGCCAGTCATGGCCCAGGGCGGGCGTCTCATCGGCGATGTAGCTGTCACCGCAGGAGCAGGTATAGGTGGTGTAGCCGCCCTCGGTGCAGGTGGGCTCGGTGACCACGGCCTCGTAGCTGTGTTCGTGGACACTGGCCTTCTCGCCGGTCAGACGGATCTCGGCGGCACAGGCGAAGACATAGGCGTTATCAGTCAGGGCATCCAGAGCGACCAGGCGGACATACCTGGGCTGGACAGCGCCGAACTCCACGACCTTCCAGTTGCGGTTGCCTTCCCAGGTGCCGGAGGCCACGGACTCGAAGTTGACGCCGTCATCGGAGATCTGGATGTCGTAGCGGGTGATGATGCCGTTGGTGTTGCCGGTGACGCGGGGCTTGTAGCGCAGGCCGTCGACCTCGTACTCCTCGCTCAGCTCGAACTGGATCCAGTGGTTGTCGCGGCTGGTGCCGTACCAGTCGGTGTGCCAGATGGTGTTCAGGTCATTGTCCATGGCCAGATTGGCGGGACCCTCGTTTGCGCCGCCGCCAGTCTCATAATCGCCGCAGGAGACAGTCAGGGTGTCCAGAGGAACGATGCCCTCGTTGTAGTCCAGGGCGGGGATGGTTTCATGGGCAACGATGATCTCGCCGCAGACGGAGCAGCGCTTGCCCTCGGTCAGACCGGTGCTGTCGAAGGTGGGCTCAGTTGCGGGGATGATCTCCTCAGTGTGGCCGTCCACGCAGGGATCACCGAAGAACACGTTCTCCAGCTGGGCCAGATTGAACCGGGCCTGACGGATGTAGCACAGGTCCGTGGTGACCTTGCCGAAGCCCCAGTTCTTGGAGAATTCCTCGTCCCAGTGGCCGTAGGAACACATGACGAAGGTGCCGTCATCGAGCTGGACGAAGCCGGCATAGCCGGTGTCGCCGGAGTAGGTATTCTGGGCGAAATCCTCGTCGATGGTGACACAGTACTCGCCATCCTCCAGGTTCATCAGCTGCTCATAGGTGCCGACCCACAGACCCCAGTCGCCGCAGTGCCAGTCGCCGGACTCCAGCTGACCGTTGTTGTTCAGGTCGTAGTTGATCTCCCGGAAGGTGATCAGGAGCTTGCCGGATTCGGAGTCGTACAGAGCCTTGTGGCGTTCGCCGGCCAGGGAGCCGGGCAGGTCGATGGGCTCGGACCAAGTCTCGCCCTCGTCATCGGACCAGAACATGGTGGACAGGTTCATGTGGGACTGGCTTCTGGCCAGACCAACGATGCGATTGCCGTCGGGGGAGCGGAACATGCCGACCTCGCAGATCTGGTGGCCGGACTCGATGGAGCGGTACTCGCTCAGGTAGGGAACGGGCTCGGACCAGTTCATGGAGCCGTCCTCATTGAAGGTCAGATAGGTCTTGTAGTTGACCATGTCGTAGTTGTGGTACACGCCCATCCACTTTTCAATGTAGTTGCCGTTCTCGTCCTTCAGCTGGACCAGGCTGGCCATGGCAACGATGACCTTGTTGACATTGCCGTTGGAGAAGTTGGACCAGAAATGCTCATACTCGGTCCAGGTGTTGCCGTCGTTGTCGGAGTAGGACACGTTGAAGCCGGTGGTGTTGCCAGCGGAGTCGGTGCCCCAGCCGGGACAGGCGGTGATGAGGATCAGACGCTCCTGACCCTTGAAGCTGACGGTGTACAGGGTGGGCGTCTCCTGAGAACCGGCCCAGGAGGCGGGGATATCGGTCTTCTCGGTCCAGGTCACGCCGCCGTCATCGCTGATGCGCATGACCAGGGGGCCCTTGCCGTGGCCCACGGGGTAGGCCATGATCAGGCGGCCCGTCTCGGTCTGGATCATGTCGGGCTGGCCCAGATACTGGCGGTCGGTGTAGGGGGCGCGCTCGATGTCCATCAGATACTTCTCGGGCATCACGTAGCGCTCCAGCACATTGTGGAGGTTGACGTTCTTGTTGACCTTGACGGTCAGCTGGGCACTCAGGCCGGTGGCGGTGTTGGTGACGGTGATGGTCGTCTCACCGCGGGCGATGGCAGTGACCAGACCCTTTTCGCTGACGGTGGCGATCTTGGGATCGGCACTCTGATAGGTCACGGACTTGTCGGCATTGCCGGAGATGACCGTGGCCTTAATCTGGAAGGTGTCGCCGGTGTTCAGGGTAACGGCAGTCTCGTTCAGATTCACGCCGTCGACCATCATGGCGGAGGCGATCTCGGCGGCGGTCAGGGGTGCGTTGTAGATCTTGACCTCGTCGATCAGACCGGTGAAGCCGGTGCCGCCGATGACGTCGATGGGGGACTTGACCGCAGCGCGGTTGGCGGTCCAGGTGTTGTTCTTCACATAAGTGCCGTTGACATACAGCTTCAGATCCGCATCGTAGTCACGGACCCAGGCGATGTGGTACCAGGTGTTGGGCTGGAAATCATACTGATAGGTCAGCACGTCGCCGCTGCCGTTGCCGACACGGAAGCCCGCGTCGCGGTCCGCGGCCATCTTCAGGGACAGGGAGTAGAGCTGATCGGCGTCCTCCAGGACGGAGATCTCGCCGGAGAAGTCGGCAGTGGTCTTGACCCAGTAGGCCACGGTCCAGTCGGTGGACAGCTCCCGGTTGTCATTGACAACGGCGCCGACGCCTGCGGAATTGACGGACAGGGCGCTGCCGGACATACCGGCGGCGATGGTGGCGCCGTCGAGCATGGTGGCGTTATAGGTGGACCAGCCGTCGGCGACGGTGGTGCCGTCCACATCGTCGAAGGAGTACCAGGACTCCAGCTTGCTTTCATCCACGCTCAGCAGGTCCACGACGACCTCGATGGAGTCGGACTTGGTCGGATCCTGCACGGAGGTGGCGGTGACGGTGGCGGTGCCCTGGCCCTCGCCGGTCAGCAGGCCGTTTTCAACGGTGACCACAAGCTCATCGGAGGAGGTCCAGATGACGGAGTTGTCCAGCAGATTCTCGGGCAGGACCTGGACGGTCAGCTGCTTGGTACCGCCCAGCTCCACCTTCACAGAATCGCCATCGGTGATGGTGACGGAGTCCACATCGGTGGTGGCACCGTCCAGCAGGGCGATGTAGCGCTCGGTCAGAGCGTTCAGATCAGCCTTGAAGGCGTTGGCTTCTCCGGCGACCACGTTCACATCGGGGCAGGTATAGACGCCGTAGGAGCCCAGCAGATCGGTGATGTTGGCGTAGACCTCATCCACACCGGAAGCCAGGGCGGGGGCGTTCTTCTCAATGTACATCAGCTTGTTGATGTCCCGGACGCCCTCGGCGATCCGGGCCAGACGGACGGAGCGGCGGGAGACGGGATTTTCTGCATCCTTCTCATCGGGGAAGATGAGGAAGCAGTCGCCAGCCTCGAACTTGGAATGGGTGGTATCGTTCAGAGGATCTTCGACCCAGGCGTCGTAGGCCCAGCGCAGGAAGCCTGCGGTGCCCTTCTGACCGGCGTTGAGGATGATCCAGTAGCTCTCAACGGGGCTGCACAGGGAGAAGTTGCCGGGCTGGTGGCCGGTGCAGGAGTACAGGGTGGTGCGGTAGCCCTTGGCGGTACGCTCTGCCAGCAGCTGGGCGAACTGGGTGGGATGGTCGTGGACCGCGGTGTCGCCCACGTTCAGATCCGTGACCCGCAGGGCCAGGTCCCACTTGTTGACGAAGCCGTCCATGGCACCGGCGGTCTTCAGGGACTCGCCCTCGGAATTCTTAACGGAGTCGATCAGATCGAAGGCCGCAGCGGAGAAGCCGCGCTCGTCGATGCCGATGTATGCGTCATCGAACCAGCCCTTCTCCTCCAGGTGGGCGATCAGATCGGTGAGGAAGTGAGTCCACATATTGTCGGGGACGATGTTGCCGAAGGTGTTGGGCTCGGACTTCAGCACGCCGTTCTCCCAATACTTGATGGTGTTGTGCCAGGGGGCGATGGAGTACAGGACGATCTTGTCGCCGAGGCCCATCTCCTTGCAGAAGGTGACCCAGGCATCGAAATCGGTGTAGTCGTAGGTCATGACACCGTTTACCTTCTCCCACTTGATCATGGAGGGATAATGGATGTCATTGGCGCTGTAGGTCTGGCCGGACCAGGCCTCCTCCTGGATGGTGGTGGTGATGGCGTGACCGCCGATGGACTTGTAGATCTCCATGGAGGAGCGGAGGATGTCCAGATGCTCCTCGGAGAAGGGCTCCACGCCGTAGTATTCGGCGCTGGAGTAGGGGTACTGCCACAGCTCCACATCGAAGGTGGATGCGAACTCGGTGGCATCGGGCAGGACCACATCCTGGACGGTCAGGGTGTAGGTGAAGGTCAGGCCCTCCTGAAGGCCGTCAGCGGTGACGGTCAGGGTGCCGGTGTAGGTGCCGGACTTGGCATTGGCGGGGACGTTGAACTCCACCCAGACGGGCTGGACCGCATTGTAGCCGACGTCCATGGGCTCGGTGGACCACAGGATGTCGGAGCTTTCGGAGCGGTTGTCGGCCGTAACGGCGGGGGGATCGTTCTGCCAGATGTAGCCCTTGTTATAGGCCATGGTGGACCGGATGAAGGTGGCGGTGACGCAGTCGGCAGAGATGACATTCTCGCCGCTGACGAAATCGCTGGCGGTGACGGTGACATTCTTCAGAGCAGAATCCACGCTCACCAGAGCCAGCTCGGAGGTGGCCACATCGTTCTTCCAGGCGGTCAGCTCGGCGGACAGGGTGCCCAGACCCTTGACCTCGTCATAGCGGTCCTGGGTCCACTGGGTGTCGATGTCCACGATGGAACCGGCGATGCCGGGGATGGACTCGGTGACGGTGACGGAAACCTCGGCAGACAGGCCGTTGGCTGCGGAGGTCAGGGTGATGGTGGCGGAGCCGGGGGCCACGGCGGTGACCAGACCGGTGTCGCTGACGGTGGCAACATCCTCGTCGGAGGAGGTGAAGACCGCGTCAGTCAGCTCGGCATAGCCGGGCACCACGGAGTAGTGCAGCTGCTTAGTGCCGCCCTCGGCGATGGTGATGGCGGTTTCCGCCATGGCGATGCCGGTGACGGTGTAGGGCTCATGGTAGACATAGACCTCGGCGCAGTCGATCAGATCGTTGCCGCCGGAGCCGTTCTTGCCCACAGCGACAGCCTTGAACTCATGCTCGCCCTCGGTCAGGCCGTCGAAGGTGGCGACCTTGCGGGAATTCTGGTTGGAGGGCAGGTACAGGTTGTACTCGCCCTGGCTCACGCCGTCGATGAAGTACTCGACGTAGCCCATGGGCCAGTTGCCGCCGGCGTAGACGTCGATCTTGTGACCGACGAAGGTGACGGTGTACCAGACGGCAGTGGGGTTGGCGGTGGGATCGTCGGACCAGACATGCTCGTCGCTCTGGCCCATGGCGCTCCAGCCGGTGGGAGAGTAGGTGAAGTAGTTGCTCTCACCCGTGGTCTGTGTGTGGGGGATCCTGGTGACGATCTCCTCTGCTGCGTGAACGCCGGACACGCAGTAGGGAAGGATCAGGCAGAACGCCAGAACCAGACACAGAAAGCGCTTGAACGTACTGTGTTTCATTGTGTTCCTCCTTTTTATTTATCTCACTGCCCCAGGGCTTCCGACCGCCCCGCGGCAGCAAGCTGTATATACCAAATATAACAAATTCGCCACATCCGGTCAACCAGATTTTGTAATTTCGTACAATTATGTGGGTTTGGTGAATTTGGACCCATCCCAATCGATATAAATCGGCAAAGGATTCCGCTTTCATCTTGACAGCCGGGTCCCCGGTCTGTATAATTAATTATAGTTTAGCAACAATAAACATAAGTTTAGGAGTTGGTACCCATGACCCAGCGGGAACGGCAGATCCTGGAGCTGATCGCCCAGGATCCCATGATCTCCCAGTCGGAGCTGGCGGACAAGCTCGGCATCGCCCGGTCCAGCGCAGCCGTCCATATCTCCAACCTGATCAAGAAGGGCCACATCGTCGGCAAGGGCTATGTCCTGCGCTCCGGCAGCTATGCCGTGGTGGTGGGCGGGGCCAATGTGGACATCGGCGGACGGTCCCTGGCGCCGCTGGTGCCCGGAGATTCGAATCCCGGCCGGGTGGGGCTGAGCATCGGCGGCGTGGGCCGGAACATCGCCCACAATCTGAGTCTGCTGGGGGCCGATGTCCGGATGCTCACCGCCTGCGGCGAGGATCTGTACGGCCAGCAGCTCTGCACCGCCAGCTCCGCCGCGGGCATCGACATGAGCCACATCCTGAAGCTCCGGGACGAGCGGACCTCCACCTACCTCTATGTGACCGGTCCCGACGGGGAAATGGCCCTGGCGGTCAGCGACATGACCATCTGCGACCGGATCGACCCGGATTATCTGGCCAGCCACTATGCCCTGCTCCAGAATGCCCGGGTCATCGTCTGCGACGCCAACATCCCGGCCTCTTCCCTGCATTATCTGGCGGAGCAGTTCCGGGCCCCCATCTTCTGCGACCCCGTCTCCACCGCCAAGGCGGAGAAGCTGCGGCCCATCCTCAGCCGCATCCACACCCTCAAGCCCAACCGGCTGGAGGCGGAGCTGCTGTCCGGCGTGCGGATCGAGTCCCGGGCCGATGCGGAAACGGCCGCCCGGGCCCTGCTGGACACGGGACTGCAGCGGGTCTTCCTCTCCCTGGGCGGCGACGGCATGTATGCCGCCACCCAGCAGGAAAGCTGCTGGATGGACAACCTCCCCTGCCGGATGGTCAACACCACCGGCTGCGGCGACTCCGCCATGGCCGCCCTGGTCTGGGCGTACCTGGAGGGCCTGAGCCTTCCCGACAGCGTCCGGGCCGCCCTGGCCGCCGGGTCCATCACCATCGAATCCCCGGAAACCATCAGCCCCGAAATGAGCGAGGAGCTGCTGCGTCAGAGAATGACTTAACTATCCACTATCAACTATACACTATCAACTCGAAAAGGAGAATCACCATGAACATGAACAAGTATCTGGACATCAAACCCGAGGTGGCCGAGGCTCTGGCCGCCGGTAAGCCCGTCGTCGCCCTGGAGTCCACCATCATCTCCCACGGCATGCCCTACCCCCAGAACGTGGAGACTGCCCTTCAGGTCGAGCAGATCATCCGGGACAACGGCGCCGTGCCCGCCACCATTGCCATCATCGGCGGCCGTCTGAAGGCCGGTCTGACCGCCGAGGAGATCGAGTACTTCGGCAAGAAGGGCCAGGCCATCACCAAGGCCTCCCGCCGTGACCTGGCGGTCCTCTGCGCCCGTGGCATGGACGGCGCCACCACCGTCACCACCACCATGATCATCGCCCACATGGCCGGTATCAAGGTCTTCGCCACCGGCGGCATCGGCGGCGTCCATCGCGGTGCCGAGACCACCATGGACATCTCCGCCGACCTGGAGGAGCTGGGCCAGACCCCCGTCATGGTCGTCTGCGCCGGTGCCAAGTCCATCCTGGATCTGGGCCTGACTCTGGAGTACCTGGAGACGAAGGGCGTGCCCGTCATCGGCTTCGGCACCGAGGAACTGCCCGCCTTCTACACCCGCCAGTCCGGCTTCGGCGTGGACTACCGGGTGGACACCCCCGAGGAGCTTGCAAAGATCTTCAAGGCCAGCCATGAGATGGGCCTGAAGTCCGGCATGCTGGTCACCAACCCCATCCCCGAGGAGTTCGCCATGCCGAAGTCCGTCATCGACGCCGCCATCGATCAGGCCATCGCCGAGTGCAATGCAAACGGCATCCACGGCAAGGAGACGACCCCCTTCCTGCTGGCCCGGGTGGCCGAGCTGACCGGCGGCGACTCCCTGGCCTCCAACATCCGTCTGGTCTTCAACAACGCCAAGATCGCCGCCCAGACCGCGGTGGAATACTGCAAGTAAGCAAAAAAGCCCTTCGGCCTGCGCCGAAGGGCTTTTCAACCGGTCAAAGGACCCCAAGCCTCCCCTTCGAGGGGAGGTGGCCCGGCGCAGCCGGGTCGGAGGGGTGGGAGATCACAGTTCGAAATATGTTGGAAATAACGGACATTTCCCAGCATCCAGCCTTCCACCCCTCAGTCAGCTTCGCTGACAGCTCCCCTCAAAGGGGAGCCTTGAGGGCACTTTTCGCTCATAACGCCCTTCCCAGGGCAGCAAAAAAGCGCACTGCAAACGCAGTGCGCTTTTGGTGAACGAAGCCACTTGGGATACGAATGCTATGCCCTGATCCGCCGTCAATTTCATGGAGGGTAATGGTTCGGTCATCGCCGGAATAGTTAAAAGTAAGGACGACCTTACCATCCTAACTTAATTGCAACGGTAAAACCACCAATGCCTCCCAGAATCAATGCAAGAGGGAACATATCCTCATTTCCACTAGCAAATATTGAAACAGCGATTACGCACATAATAACCCCTACCATTAGGGTCGTTCTTGATTTAGTAGCTTCTATATTTTTCTTTTCATCAACCCACTGAGGCAGCAAATTGACATGCTCTTTTTTCCACGCATTAGAGGCATGTATATTTATCTTTGTACAACCTTCAAATACGGATGGGGAAATGTCAGTGACACTGTTCGGGATGGTAACGTTGCAAAGATTAACGCAATTCTTAAAGGCACATTGCCCCATGGCCGGAGCAGTATCTGGTATAGTGATTTCCGTTAAGTGAGTGCAATTTTGGAATGCGCCATAACCAATCGTTTTGAGATTCTTGGGCAGTGAAATGTTAACCAATGAGGTGCATCCCGAAAAAGCCTCATCATTAATTTTCACTATATCAGGATGCAAGTGTATGCTTTGCAACCCGCTACAACCACGAAACGCATTTTTGCTAATCATTTTGATTCCATTAGGAATAGAGATATGCGTTAATTTTTCACAACCACTAAATGCGTATTCGCCTAAGCTATTAAGCCCCGATGGAAGAGAATTAAGTTGCAAATTTTTACAACCATTAAAGGCAGATTCACCTAATGCAGTGATGCTATCGGGTAGTGTAAGATTAAGATTCCTGCATTTATCAAACGCAGCTTTATCAATACAGCCCAAATCGTTAGGCATACCAACAGAAGTTAGCTGCACACATCCAGCGAATAGCTTCTCGGGAATTCTAACTGTTTTCGTGTGTGCGAGTCCGTGATGGTTAAGCATTTCCGATAAATGATCATCGAACCATTTAGGAAGAATAGCTTTTGTCAACTTATAGCAATCAGAAAACACACCTATTCCAAGATAAGTAACAGTATCCGGAAGATCAATCTCAGTAATGCCGGTTTTTGCAAAAGCTCGATTCTCTATTCTTTTCACACTACTTGGAATCAAAACATGAGTCAATCCCTCGCATCCCATAAATGCTTCTTCACCAATAATAGTTACTGTATGAGGAATTTCAATCTCGGTAGCAACACCATTGTACTTGATTAGCTTTCCAGCTCGAATTACAAAATCAGTACTATTGCTGCCATAAATATTCACAATTGAGCCTGTGATATTTTGTGTAGTGTGGTAATGGTTGATTGCTTTTTCGACAATAAATGGTGTACCACAATATTGGCAGATTGCTGCATCCTTTGTATTGTCTACAGTAAGCTGCGCTCCACAGGATGTACATTTGGCTTCAACAAATGGCATTCTTATCCCCCTTATCTTTGGATTGTTTTTCGATTAACACACATATGTACAGTACTTTTCTCAAACTGGTGCTTCACCACGACTCCTAAGGACATCATTTAGTTTCAACTGTACTAACGTCATCCATTCGATATCGCACCCGTAAGTGTCATCCATGTAGTGATATTCGGCATCTTTTGCAGCTCTTCGAATATCCTGGGAGTCATAATTTTCGGGACTTCTTGTGATCTCATCAATCGCATCGCGGGAAAAACGCTTAAGATACCAACTCATATGAATACCTCCTAGCATATACTATCTAGAATATTAACATATTCTCTGTTGTTAGGCAACAATATAGTGTGAATTCAAAACTATCTTTACATTACTTGTCTACTGAGTACTATCGTGATATGGGTCACGGTATGAGCCAGTAGATAACTCATAAAATAACGACTGACTCTGGAACACAGAGAAATTAATAGTATCGAAATCATGACGATTTTCAAAACCCGCAGCCTTCCTGCTCTGACAGGATCGGCTGCGGGCCTAAAACTTTGGGATAAAATGAAAGAATCCCACTCGATCACTCAAGTGAGATTCTTTCAGTAAGTGCAAATACATTCCTCACAATGTGCAGGGTTCGTATTTGCGTCTCATGGTGACCCGCTAGGGACTCGAACCCTAGACCCACGCCTTAAAAGGGCGTTGCTCTACCAACTGAGCTAGCGGGTCAAATCTGGCTGGGATGGCCGGATTCGAACCGACGAAGTGCCAGAGTCAAAGTCTGGTGCCTTACCGCTTGGCGACATCCCAATATATGCACCATGACCTGGACACACGGAACATTATAGCACAGCTTTTCCCCGGAATCAATACCTATTTTTTGAAAAGTCCCCGCCGAAAAGGCGGGGACTCGTATCATCTTGCATACTCCTCCACCCATTCCCGGACGGCAGCCAGGGCTGCGGGATCCTCCGCGCCTGCGACCTCCAGGACCTGGGTATCCGGCTCATTGCACAGAAATTCATACAGCGCCCGGCGGGCCAGCTCGTAGCGCAGGGTCAGACCCATCAGCTCCACCAGCTTTCCGGCGGGACCGGCGCCCTTCATGACGCCGATGCAGGGCTGGCTGCCCCGGAGGTAGCGGGCCAGCTCGTCCATGAAGGATTCATCGAGCAGCTCCACGCCGCCGATCTCGTCGAGGACCGCGAAGCTCCGCTCCCCGGCCCGGTGCAGATAATCCACACCCACCCCGGAGAAGACCTCCAGATCCACCCTGGGCTCCGGCCCGGTCAGATCGAGAAAGCGGTCCCGGGGACCGTAGCCGTCGGCAGACAGGATCTCAAAGCCCCGGACGGTACCATTTTCGTCCCGATCCCGGATGGTCAGGAAGCCGCCGGCCTGATGGATCCGCGCTCCCAGTGCCTGTCGGATCATGGTGCTTTTGCCGCAGCCCGATGGGCCTGTTAAAAAAAGTCTTCGTTTCATGCTCCGCGCAACCTCCAGGATCTTGACAATATGGACCCAGTATACACCACCGGCGGACTTTTGTCTACCAAAATATCGCCGTGATTATTGCCAAAGAAACGGGAGCGGCAGGGGCCGCTCCCGTCATTTTTATCATTTTGCATTTTTTTCGTCCAATAATTGCCGGATAAGCTCGATTTTTCCGGGATCCTTGGAACTATTTTCCAGACGCAGCTCGCCGGGGCCATCCCGGAGCAGTCCCGCCTCCCCCAGACGCCGCTTCGTCTCCCGGGCAGTGCCCGCGCCGCCGTCCAGCAGCTCCACGCCCTCGCCCAGCACCTGGGCCATGGCCTTTTTCATAAACGGATAGTGGGTGCAGCCCAGGACCAGCGCGTCCAGCTGCCCCATCCAGGGCCCCAGGAGCTGCTCCATCAGCGCCACGGCCTCGGCGGTGTTGGCCTTTCCCGCCTCCACCAGCTCCACCACGCCGGGGGCGTGGATGCGGATCACCCGGCAGTCCTGCTTCACCCGCTCCATCAGAGCCGCCAGCTTCCGCTCCCGCAGGGTCACATCGGTGGCCATGATGCCGATGGTGCCGCCGGGATGCCGGTCGCAGGCCAGCTTCAGCGCTGGCTCGATGCCCACGATGATCCGGTCCGGATATTCCGCCCGAAGGTCGTTGATGGCCGCAGCCGTGGCCGTGTTGCAGGCCACCACCAGGGCCTTGCAGCCGCCCTCCACCAGCAGCTTCCGGCCCGCCGCCAGGGTCAGGTCCCGGACCTGCTCCGTGGTCCTGCGTCCGTAGGGGGCATTGGCGCTGTCGCCGAAATACCAGAACCGCTCCCCGGGCATCAGCGCCCGCAGCTCCCGCAGAACGCTTACGCCGCCCACACCGGAGTCGAACACCGCGATATAGGAATTTTTGTCCATGATGCACCTCCGGGGGAAAAGAGTTGATAGTTGACAGTGGGGATATTATAGCAAAGTTCCGGGTTTCTTGCAAGGTGATTGACATTCTTTCTGGAATTTGGTATGTTGGATATACTATCTAAATAGGAGGAACCCATATGGAACGCTATCTTTTTGTCATCGACTATCAGAACGACTTCGTGGACGGTGCCCTGGGCTTCCCCGGTGCGGAAAAGCTCGACGCCGGGATCGCCGCCAAGGTCCGCGCCTACGGCCCCGGCCGGGTCCTGTTCACCCGGGACACCCACTTCGAAAACTACCTCGACACCCGGGAGGGCCGCCTTCTGCCCGTCACCCACTGCATCCGGGGCACCGAGGGCTGGCAGCTCTACGGCGAGACGGCCGCCGCCTGCGCAGAGGTGAACGCCCCCGCCATCGACAAGCTGGTCTTTGGCATGGACGTCACTGATCCGGCCACCGCCGCGGTCCTGCCCCAGCGCGCCGACGAGATCGAGCTGGTGGGCCTGGTCAGCAACATCTGCGTCGTCTCCAATGCCTGTGTCCTCCAGGCCAGGTACCCTGAGGCCCGGATCATCGTGGACGCCTCCCTCACCGCCTCCATGGACCCGGCCATGCATGAAAAGGTCCTGGACGTGCTGGAGGGCTTCCAGGTGAAGGTGATCAACCGGTAAATAAGTGGAAGAATTAAGTGAATATTTGCAACTTAATACTTTCTTCACATCTTTCCACTTTTTTCTTCATATTTTCCGGATATTATAAAGGTACTAAGTTACTCCTTTTTCATTTTTTCCTCTCCTTTTTGCAAATATCCGCAGCTTGGTCGGCTGCGGATTTTGCATTTTTCCGGGGAGCCTGATGCAAAACAAGGGGGACCGCTGCACGGCGCAGCGGTCCCCCCAGCTTGTCAAAAAAACCCTTGGCTCTCCCATAGGGAGAGCCAAGGCGCTTTGCGCGTTTTGGGCGTGCTGCAGTTTATTCTGCAGCACGCCCTTTACATTATTTATTTGGCTCCTTCGGGGGATTGACCCGCTTTTCGATGCGGCCCAGGGCGTATTCCATGTCGCCGTAGGCGTCCTCCGTGACCCGGCCCAGGAATCCGGCCTCGTAGCGCTCCATGGCCTCCCGGATGCGGACCACCCGATGGCCGCCGATGGCGCTCTGATCGGGCTTCAGGGTGAAGATGGGGATGTACTCCCAGCCGGAGAGGAACGTCTCCCCGGTGGCGTTGTCCCGGGTGATCTCCAGGTCCAGGATGATGGAGTAGCCGGTGCCCGCCATGACGGCGTCGCCGAAGAAATCGCCCAGGGACCAGGCCACCAGCGTCTTCTTGACGGGATCATACTCCACCTTCTGGACCAGATGGGGATGGGTGCCCACGATGACATCCACGCCGCCCTCCTGCAGCTGCTTGCAGATCTTCTTCTGGGAGTCGCTGATCTCCTCGTTGTACTCGCTGCCCCAGTGGACCATGGCGATGGTCAGGTCGGGCTGCTCCTCCCGGACATTTCGCAGCACCCGCTCGATCCGGTCGGTGTCCACCTTCTTGTAGTCGGTGGAATAATCCTCGTACAGCAAATTTACGCAGTCCTCGCTGCCTGCGGGCAGGCCCAGATTGTCCATGCCCTTGGTGAAGGCCACCAGGGCTATGCGGATGCCCTCCACCTCCACGACCTCGTAGCCGCCGGTCCTGTCGAAATCGTCGGAATCGGCGAAGGTGCCCAGGGCCATCAGACCCACATGGTCAAAGGCCTCCAGCGTCGCCGCCAGACCGGACACGCCCTGGCGGATGGCGGCGGAGTTGGCCGTCTGGACCGCGTCGATGCCCATGGCCTTCAATGCCTTGGGCAGCTCCAGGGGCGCTGCGCCGGTGGCGTAGCCGTAGCTGCCGCCGCTGAGGTTGCCCTCGAAATTCAGCAGGGCCAGGTCCGCGCCGCTGAAAATGGGCGCCACATCCAGGAATGTCTGGGAAAAATCATAGCCGTTCTCGTGGGCGGCGTTTTCCAGCACATAGTCCGTCACGTTCAGATCTCCCGCCGCCGCCACATGGATCACCGTGGTTCCGGTCTGAGGACGGGGCGGCTCCGTCTCCCGGGGGGCGGTTTCCGCCTGGGGCCGGGAAGCCGGGGGCTCGGTGGAGGACGGCGACTCCTCCCGTCCCTTCAGAAACACCGCCGCCGCACAGACGGCGGCCAGGATCACCACTGCCAGAAGCAGCAGCCGTCTGCGGCGTTTCCTTTGATATGCCTTTTTCGTATAGCGGGCCTTTTTACGGCGCTGTGCATCCATGCGATGATCTGCCATGCTCATTCCTCCGGGAAAACAGAAAGGATCCGCGCTGCGGTCCTGGAATTTATGTTAACATTTCTATTATACATGAAACCCCACTTGAGTACAAGGGTGCAATTTTGAATTTTCTTCGATGGGGTTGGCGAATTCGACTCCTTATGCTATACTATAACAAATGTTTATCGACTTAAGTCAGCTAAATAGAGGATGAACTCTTGGCCCCCTCGTTTTGAGGGGGCTGGCACGGCGCAAGCCGTGACTGGGGGAGTCTTGCCGCAGGTCGAATTCGCCGAAATGCTGACATGAATGTACAATGTACAGCGAACTCCCCCCTGTCCCGCGCTTCGCTTGGACATCCCCCCTCAAAACGAGGGGGGCAAGGGGTGCGGTACTGAGGCAAGTCGATAAGCATTTAATATATAGCCAACCGGAGGGATCCCATGGAAGACAGACAAGCGCGCCGCCAGGCGCAAAAAAAACGCCAGCAGCGGCGGGCCGCGGGCTGCTTCAGCCTGATCGTGCTGGTGGTCGTTCTTCTGGGCGGCTATGTCATCCTCCGGGTCCTGGGCGGGCCGGGGTCCCCGAACTGGACCTCTGCCCTGACGGCGAATCCCTACACGCCCGCGGATTTCGCCACCGTGAATGGCTATGTGACCTGCACCGCCGGCCCCACCCGCCTGGGCCTGGACGTCAGCGAATACCAGGAGGAGATCGACTGGGAGCAGGTCCGCGCCGCGGGCTTCGACTTTGTCTTCATCCGCATCGGCTACCGGGGCTACAGCGTCGGCGAGATCTTCGCCGATGAGCGGGCCCGGGACAATCTGGCGGGGGCCAAGGCCGCAGGCTTTGACGTGGGCGTGTATTTCTACGCCCAGGCCGTCAGCCCTGAGGAAGCCCTGGAGGAGGCCAGATGGTGCCTGGACTTTCTGGAAGCCGAAGCGCTTCAGCTGCCCATCGTCTACGACTGGGAGTGGGTCAGCCACGACGCCCGCACCGGCAGCATCGACCGGGCCACCCTGACGGAATGTGTCAAAACCTTCTGCGATACCATCGACAGCGCCGGCTACCAGAGCATGGTCTACTTCAACAGCCACGTCTCCCGGGATCTGATGGACCTGGAGCAGCTGGCCGGATACCCCTTCTGGCTCGCCCAGTACCGGGAGCAGCTGGACTACCCCTACCAGGTGGACGTCTGGCAGTACACCGAGACAGGAAGCGTCCCCGGCATCAAGGGGAACGTGGACATCGATCTGATGTTCCTGTACGAATGACAACAGCCGCCCGGTCCAGAATGAGCCTTGACAGAAAAATCGAGATATGAGATACTTAACCCATCAAAAGGAAAGGGTTTTGCTCCCATGAAAAAACGATATACCCCCCTGATCGCGGCGCTTGCGCTGGTGCTTCTGCTCTTGATCTGGCTTTTCAACACAGACAACCTGTGCATCGGCCGGATCGAAGACCGGACCGACGACCAGTGGAGCCACATCCATCTGTTCATGAACGATGAGATCACCGTGGACTTTCCCATCGAAAAGCCCGGACAGCCCTGCTACTTCCAGTGGGAGAGCGGCCGCGGCTCCTTCGTGGCCGTGATCACCGACGCCGGCGGCAATGTCGTATTCGGCACCTCCTCCGAGGGAAACGGCCGCGAGCTTTTCTCCGCCGACTCGGACCTGACGCTCCGGATCCGGGCCAAGGGCCACGGCGGCGTCTTCGCCCTGACCCGCCGGGACGATCCGTCCCTGCTCTCCGGCGACAGCGCTGACAAGTCCCGTCTCCTGGGCGAGGGCAACCACACCGGCGGCGACCTGGTCCGCACCTATGAGTGCCAGAAGGTCGACGGAAAATATGTCAATTTCTATGTCCACAATTCCGGCACCGGCCCCGTTATCATCAACATCAACGGAAGCTATGCCCGGACCATCGAGCCGGGCTCCGCGGGCCACGTCCGCGCCCCCATCTCCACCACCATCCTGTCCCAGTCCATGACGCTCGAATGTGTCAGCGCCGACGGCAGCGACATGGACATCTATTGGAAGGCAGCCCAGCGCGACGGCAGCGGCGGCTGATCCGACATATATTACAAATGCAGGGAACGGCCCACAGGGCTGTTCCCTTTTTTGCAGCGGATCGGAAAAGCCCTTGCCTCCCCCATTTATGGGAGAGGTGGGAGGGGGCTGTTTGCGAGGCATGCAGCCGGGCTCCCCTGCCCTTCGGACTGTATTTACGGCGTCCCCCGCAGGGCGTGCATTGTATGTGCGCCCTACGGATCGGGTATCTAAACAAGAAACCGCACACTTATGTGTGCGGGCAAAAGAAAAAGGACTTCCTTACGGAAGTCCTTGTGTTGGCATTACCTATTTTCACGGCCCGTCGCCAGGCAACTATCGTCGGCGTAAGTGAGCTTAACTTCTGTGTTCGGGATGGGAACAGGTGGACCCTCACCACAATC
>JAFQSI010000232.1 GCA_017409645.1 Oscillospiraceae bacterium
CAGGCCCGAGGATCTGCGCTGTGCCCTGGCCATCCATACCCGGAAGATCACCGACGCCTGCCGCGACAAGGACTGCATCGAGGATCTGCGGGTCTACCTGACCCGGGAGTCCCAGGCGGTGCTGGACGCCGCAGGCGGGGCCAAGGTCCGCTCCGCGGAGCTGATCTACACCGCCATCGACGTCTCCCCGGTGGCCTTCCACCGGAACCATTACACCGTGGACCTGACCTTCTTCTATAAGGTCATCGCCGACGCCGCCACCGGTCCCTGCCGTCCCGCCGCCATTTGCGGTCTGGCCCTGTTTTCCAAGCGGGCGGTCCTCTGCGGCGAAAACACAGAGGCCCATATTTTCCGCTCCGACCGGCCCGGCAGCCTGGGTGCCGGTCTGCCCACGGCAGTGGTGGAGGCCATGGACACCAATTCGCGGTGGATAGGATTCGTTCATTCGCGTATCCGCGACAAATGTTTTTCAGAAGCGCACAAAAATGCATTTACAAATGGGCGCTCCGGCGTTAGAATAGCTTCATCAATCCGATTGGAGGAATCACCATGAATACCCAAGCCTTCCGCTGGACCCGGGAGCCGGCTTCATATACCGTGTCCGATGACCGCATCGAGATCGTCACGAAGCCCCACACCGATCTGTGGCAGCGGACCTACTACCATTTCCGAAACGACAACGCCCCGGTCTTCCAGATGGAGACGGAGGAGAAATATTTCTCCTTCACGGTCAAGACTGCCTTCGACAGCCGCCACCGGTTCGACCAGTGCGGCGTGGTGCTGTACCTCGACAGCGACAACTGGCTCAAGGGCTCCATTGAGTATGAGAACGAGCGCTTTGCCCATCTGGGCAGCGTGGTGACGAATCTGGGCTACTCCGACTGGGCCACCACCGAGATCAGCGCCGACGTCCGGTCCATGTGGTACCGGCTCAGCCGACGGGAGGACGATTACTGCATCGAGTGTTCCGCAGACGGCGTGACCTTCTCCCAGATGCGCATCTGCCATATGCACAAGGGCGGCGGGAAGATCCGCTTCGGCGTCTATGCCTGCTCCCCGGAGGACTCCAGCTTCCGGGCGACCTTTACGGATCTGGCGCTGACCGAGTGCCGCTGGCTGGCCCACGACGGCCAGCAGCCCGACGAGAACCACTGAATCCCAAGCAAAAGAGAAAGAAGGAAGAAACATGAAAAACGTCAAACCCGCACAGCTTGCCGCGCGTCTGGGCATCTACTGCCTGGGTCTGCTGGTGCTGGCCTTCGGCATTGCCCTGTCCGTCAACTGCTCCCTGGGTGTGTCTCCGGTCAGCTCGCTGCCCTTTGTGGTCAGTCAGATCCTTGGCATCTCCCTGGGCACCTGCACCATCCTCGTCTATTCGGTGTACATCCTGCTGCAGATGGTCGTCAGCCGGAAATTCCAGCCCACCCTGGCGGTGCAGCTGGTGTTCTCCACCATCTTCGGCTACTTTGTGGACGGTGCAAAATATGTGCTGGGGGATTTCTGTCTGCCCGGCTATGTCGGCAAGCTTGTGATGCTGGCGGCCAGCATCGCGCTGATCGGCTTCAGTCTGGTGCTGTACATCGATGTGAAGATCGCGCCCATGCCCGCCGAGGGCCTCGTTGGCTGTCTGGCGGACAAGCTCGGCAGGCCCTTCTCCAAAATGAAGACCGCCTTCGACTGCACCAGCGTTCTGGTCGGCGCGGTGCTGTCGCTCCTGTTCCTGGGCGCTCTGGTGGGCATCCGGGAGGGCACGGTCCTGACCGCCCTGCTGGCGGGCCGGATGATGGGCCAGGTCCGAAAGCTCATCGGCCCCTGGATCCGGAAGCTCTGCTTCGGGGAATGAGGAGTAAACAGAATAATCCGTTTCATGCTCCCACCCCGCCGACGGCGGGGTGGGAGCTTTTGATGGGTATGACTTGTGCAAAATGGTGCATAAGTTTGCTGAAATGCGAGCAAAATGGTCAACTTGCACAAAAACATGTTGACACTCCCGGGGGACAATGGTATAGTAATCTTGGTCAAGTATGGGCAGTTCTGCTCCGCACCGTCCGGAACAGAGCCCCGGAAGCCAAATCAAAAAAGGGGAGTGGTCTATGAAAAAAGCCCAGGATCGTGCATCCGTCTGCTGCCTTGATCGGTAGCGGTCCCGTCCTTGTCCGCGGCATTTGCGGATGACGGACAGCAAAGCAAAATCAGGAAAGGAAACAGGAAAAATGGAATACAAGTGCAAGCGTTTTCTGAGCCTTCTGCTGGCGCTGGTCATGGTCATCGGTCTGATGCCCGTGATTTCTGCCCACGCAGAGGAAGCTCCGGTCTATCAGATCGCTGACACCGCAGCCACCGACCTCGGTCTGGAAGCAGTCGGCGATTCTGCAAAGTTTGTGATCGTCTCCGCGGTCACGCCCACCCGGGAAATGATCGCCAATGCCGCGACCCTCTCCAACGGGTACGCAGGTCTTGAGCTTGCGGTCCGCAGCGGCGCGGACAATGCGATCTGGACCATCACCAAGGTCGACGGCGGCTATACCGTCAGCAACGGCGGCCTGAACGTTGCCATCAAGGGCAACCACAATGCCACTCTGGAGGCCGACGCCGTCGTTCAGATCAAGAAGGGCAACAACGGCACCGACGACTGGGTCATCTACGCCAATGTCGGCGGCACCGACTACTGCCTGAACGACCACGACAGCTTCGCTGAGGCCTTCAGCCACGGCAGCGCCATGTCCACCTTCACCAATCTGGTGGGCGGCCGCAGCATGCTGAAGCTGTACGCCGTCACCGAGGTGGTCACGGAGCCCGAGCCCACCGAGCCCGGCCTGCTGGCCCACTACACCTTCGAGAGCGGCGACGCCGCCAACAGCGTGACCACCAATGAGACTACCACCGCCGCCCTCAGCGGCAGCGCAGCCGTGGTGGAGCTTGAAAATGTGGCTGTTGCCGGTAAGGCCATGCAGCTCAGTGGCGCAGGCGGCCTGCAGCTGACGAATGTCGTCAACGCCGCAGAGTCCAGCTTCACCGTGTCCCTGTGGTACAAGGCAAGCGCCACCTCCGGCAGCAATGTCAATCTGGTCCAGGCCGGTACCATCGGCGGCGGCACCGGCCGCACCATTCTGATCCTGGACCCCAATGCCAAGTATCAGACCTATGTGACCGGCGACAATGCCAAGACTCCCACCACCACCGCTGTCTCCCCCACCGCATGGCAGCACATCACCTTCTCCTATGACAAGGATGCCGGCAAGGCTTACTTCTTCGTCAACGGCGTGGCTGACCGCGCTGACGGCCTGACCCTCTCCGGCACGGCTCTGAGTACCGCCGACATGATCATCGGCCGTCACAGAAACGAGGGCGAGGGCCAGTTCAACGGCCTGATCGACGAGATCCGCGTTTACGACAAGGTCCTCACCGCCGAGGAGGCCAAGGCCATCTATGATGCCACCGCGGACAACTACGCCGCACCTCCCGCGGTCCCCGTCGACACCATCACCCTGACGGTGGACGTCAACGACCCCCAGCGCATCATCGACAGCAGCTCCATCTTCGGCATCAACCACCGCTATGCCTTCAACGGCTACGGCTCCTTCGACTCCACCAGTATGAAGGTGAAGGATGATTTCAAGGCGCTGTACGAGGCTGCCGGCTTCGGCTCCATCCGTTACCCCGGCGGCACCATCTCCAACCTCTTCAACTGGAAGACCACCATCGGCCCTGTAGCTGAGCGCAAGAATCAGATCCACGGCTTCTATAATAACCCCAATCAGGGTGGCATCGCCCCCAACTTCGGTCTGACCGAGATCGCCACCTTCGCTGAGAGCGTGGATTCCGAGATCGTCTACGTCTACAGCCTGGGCCGGGGCAATGCCCAGGATGCAGCCGATCTGATCGAGTACCTGAACGCCAAGGTCGGCACCAATCCCAACGGCGGCATCGACTGGGCTGCTGTCCGTGCCGAAAACGGCCATCCCGCGCCCTACAACGTCCGCTACTTCGAGATCGGCAACGAGATGCAGCAGGCCTGGGGCGGCTCCGACGGCACCGCCTCCCAGGGCTACTGGACCACCTCCGTTTCCGCCGGTGCGGAGACGGCCTACATCGACGGCGGCACCGCCGTGTTCAGCCAGCAGTACGCCGTCTGCGAGGAAGACTGGAACGCAGTCGCCTCCAGAAGCGACGGCAGCCAGAACATGGTCCGCTACATGCGCTACGCCAATGTCAATCCCAAGATGCTTGACGAAAACGGCAAGCTCGTGGACGATCCCAGCTTCAAGGCTGTGAACGACGGCGTTTCCGTCTACGTCGGCGGTACCCAGTGGACCGTGGTGGACAGCTTCGCAAATTCCGGCGCTTCTGACACCCATGTCGTCATCGACTACAGCACCGGCGCCATCCACTTCGGCGACGGTGTCAACGGTGCGATCCCCGCCTCCGGCCAGCAGATCACCGTTTCCTACTCCGTGGACCGCGAGGGCTTTATCGATGTCTCCAAGGCCATCAAGGAAACCACGGCCGCCATCAATGCTGCGGAGGGCACCAATTACGAAGCCCATGTCTACTCCAGCTTCGAGACCTCCGGCTTCATCAGCAAGATGGCCGAACGTAACGCCAACGAGTGGTACGACGGCCTGACCATCCATCCCTACTCCGGCACCCCCGACGGCACCGGCGACACCTTCTATGACTCCGCCATGCTGAAGGCCGAGAATGTGGGCATCCGGAATGTTCAGAATTATGTCAATATGATGCCCGCTGACAAGGTCCCCGTCATCTCTGAGTACGGCATCTTCCGCTCCACCGACTCCCTGGTCCGCTCCCAGACCCACGCCATCTACATCGCCAAGGTTCTGATGGAGTACGTTCGCCTGGGCAGCCCCTACATCCAGAAGCACTGCCTGGTGGACTGGTACTCCTCCGGCGCCGACTCTCTGGGTCCGACCCAGCAGGCAGTCATCCAGGCCGTAGCGGGCAGCGATGCCAATACCGTCACCGGCGAGGGCACCTTCACCTTCTTCTCCACCCCCTCCGCCCATGTGTTCCAGATGCTCAACTCCGGCTTCGGCGATACCATCGTTGCCACTGAGTTCAGCGAGACTCCCACCATGAGCAACGGCGTACAGGCACTGTCCGCCCTGGCCGCCACCGACGAGAACAGCAACATCTATGTCGCCCTCGTCAACGCCAGCCGCACGGAGGATTACGCCATCGCCCTGGATCTGCAGGGCATCTCCGGTGAGGGTGCCACCGTCACCGCACAGGTTCTGACTGCCGATTCCTACGCAGCCCAGAACACGCCCGAGAACCCCAACGCTGTCTCCGTTCAGGAGCTGACCCTCTCCGGCGAGTGGGTCCAGACCATTCCTAAGCATACCTTCGTGGTCCTGAAGATCGATCCCGCCGGTGAGCTGGACACCACTGCCGTTGTCTCCGGCTTCACTGCCGATCCCGTGGAGCTGCCCACCAAGGGCGGCGATGTGACCGTCTCTGTCACCGGCCGGAACCTGGCCGACGGCATCGTGGTCAGAAGCGGCGAGATCACCGCCGTCACCACCGGCGATTCCATCCGCCAGAGCGCCGTCCTGTCCTTCCCCGCCAACACCACCGCAGAAAATATCGTTCACGATATCCAGTACAGCCTGGATGGTGAGACCTTCGAGGGCGAGCTGTCCGTAACTGTGTTCGTCAACCGCTACGACGCGGACGACGCCTCCCGGGATATCCCTGTCAGCGTGCTGACTGCCACTGCCGGTGACTCCCAGAGCGGCGAGGGTCCCGAGCGGGCTCTGGACAGCAACACCAGCACCCTGTGGCACACCGACTGGTACGGCACCAGCCGCACCAACCACTGGATCCAGTTCGAGCTGAGCGAGGACTACGTGGTTGACGGCCTGCGCTACCAGCCCCGCCAGGACGGCAGCATCAACGGCATCATCACCGGCTATGACGTCCAGGTTTCCGAGGACGGCGTTACCTTCCGCTCCGTGGCCTCCGGCGCCTGGGATGGCAGCAGCAGCTGGAAGATCGCCAGCTTTGGCGGTGAGCAGGTAAAGTATGTCCGCCTTGTGTCCACCAACTCCCTTTCTGATAATTCCTCCCGTGTCTTTGCTTCCGCCGCAGAGATCCGTCTGACCGGCGTGAGGGTCGCCGAGCCTCCCCATGAGCATACCCCTGCTGAGGCCGTCCGTGAGAACGAGGTCGCTGCTACCTGCACCACCGCCGGCTCCTACGACTCCGTGGTCTACTGCTCCGAGTGCGGCGAGGAGATCTCCCGTGAAACCTTCACCATTGAGGCCCTGGGCCACGGTGAGACTGAGGTGCGCAATGCTGTTGAGGCCACCTGCACCACCGAGGGCTATACCGGCGACACCTACTGCACCGTCTGCAACGAGAAGATCGCTGACGGCGAGACCATCGCCGCTCTGGGCCATGACTGGCAGGAGGACGGCAGCTGCTCCCGTTGTGACGAGACGCAGGATGTCCCCGCTGTGAATCCCTTCGTGGATGTTCCCGACGGCATCTACTTCTATGATCCCGTCATGTGGGCTCTGGAGAACGACATCACCAAGGGCATCGACGATACCCACTTCGGTCCCGATGTGGCCTGCACCCGTGCCCAGGTCGTGACCTTCCTGTGGCGTGCCGCCGGTTCCCCCGAGCCTGAGTCCACCGAAAATCCCTTCGTGGATGTGCCCGATGGTATTTACTACCACAAGGCAGTCCTGTGGGCCCTGGAGAACGGCATCACCAAGGGCATTGATGCGACCCACTTTGGTTCCGATCTGGAATGCACCCGTGCTTACGTGGTGACCTTCCTGTACCGGGCCATGGGCAAGCCCGAGGTCACCCTGACTGAGTCCGTCTTCAACGATGTGGCCGATGCCGACATCTACTACTACACCCCCGTCCTGTGGGCTGTGGAGAACGATGTCACCAAGGGC
>JAFQSI010000233.1 GCA_017409645.1 Oscillospiraceae bacterium
GAGATCGCCCTCTGGTCCAGTCTGCTCCGGTTCCGGCACCCAAAGACCGGCCAGGAGCTGACCTTCACCGCTCCTGTGCCCGATGCATTCCCCTGGAACCAGTTCTGAGGAGGTGATCCAATGGCAAATTACGATTTTTTCCAGAACAAAGCCTGCGAGTATTTCCCCTGCCATCCGGGCGCAGATCCCGATACCTTCAGCTGCATCTTCTGCTACTGCCCCCTCTATGCCCTGGGTGAAAACTGCGGCGGCAATTACACCTACACGGAGTCCGGTGTCAAGGATTGCTCCGCCTGCCTGCGGCCCCACAAGCGGGAGTGCTACGGGCAGATCACGCAGCGCGTGGCCGACGTGATCCGCATGGTCCGGAAGCCCAAGCCCGAATAAAATGATCCCCGCCTGATCGATCCGATCAGGCGGGATTTTTCATCAGAACAGATCCGCGGACAGATACCGCTCGCCGGTGTCCGGCAGGAGGACCACGACCGTCTTCCCCGCGTTTTCGGGGCGCGCGGCGGCGACCAGGCCCGCGTGGAGGGCCGCGCCGGAGGAAATGCCGCAGAGGATGCCCTCCCGCCTGCCCAGCTCCCGGGCCGCAGCAAATGCGTCCTCCCCGCTGACGGGCAGGATCTCGTCATAGATCCCGGTGTCCAGCACTGCGGGCACGAAATTGGCACCGATGCCCTGCAGGCTATGGGGACCGGCCCAGCCCCCGGAGAGGAGGGGCGACGCTTCCGGCTCCACGGCGATGATCCGCAGCTCCGGCTTTCGCTCCTTCAGATACCGGCCCGTTCCAGTGATGGTGCCGCCGGTGCCCACACCGGCGACGAAGATGTCGACTTCCCCATCGCAGTCCTCCCAGATCTCGGGTCCGGTGGCGGCGTAGTGGGCTGCGGCGTTGGCGCTGTTGGCGAACTGGTCGGGAATCCAGGCGCCGGGGATGGAATCGGACAATTCCTTAGCCTTTGCGATGGAGGCCAGCATGCCGCCGGAGCCAGGGGTCAGCACCAGCTCCGCGCCGTAGGCGGTCATCAGCTTCTGCCGCTCCACGGACATGGAGTCGGGCATGACAATGATACACCTGTAGCCCCGCTGGGCGCAGACAGCCGCCAGACCGATGCCGGTGTTGCCGGAGGTGGGCTCGATGATGGTGGCACCGGGCCCGATCAGCCCCCGCTCCTCGGCGTCGTCCAGCATGGCCTTCGCCACCCGGTCCTTGGCAGAGCCGCCGGGATTGCAGCTCTCCAGCTTCACCAGGAGCCGACAACTGAGGTCATGGGCCGCTTCCATGCGCAGGAGCCGCAGCAGGGGCGTGCGGCCGATGAGCTGCTCGGCGGATGTGTAGATATGGGACATTGGGACCACCTCCGAAAAATGTACTGTTATGATACGCGCAGGGCGGGAAAAAGTCAAGCCCGGCGGGCCTTTGCCATTTTTTCCCGCAGCTCCGGAGTGATGTTCCAGACGAAGCGGAAGACCAGCCAGCTGCCCAGGGCGCACAGGGCCGGGAACAGCAGGCTCAGGGCCTTGATGCCCAGAATGGTGCCGGCGGACTGGACCGCCGCGGCGGCGTCATAGCCGATCAGGCCCAAAATCGCCACGCCGGTGGCGGCGCCGACGCCCTGCCCCAGACGGCGGAGCATGTTGAAGGTGCCGTTGATGCTGCCCTCGGTCCGCTTGCCGGTGAGGTATTCATTATACTCGATGGACTCGCCCAGCATGCCCCACTGCATCATA
>JAFQSI010000024.1 GCA_017409645.1 Oscillospiraceae bacterium
ACACCTCCGCGGATCTGTCCGGAATCGCTGTGGACGGCACCGCCATTGAGGGCTTCGATCCCGCCGTCTACTCCTACGAGGTCGGCGAGGGTGCGATCATCGCCGATACCACCGTCAACGCCGGTATCACCGTCCTGCCCGCCTACGAGGGCGTGGTACGGATCCTGACTGTCTCCGAGGACGGCAACGCAGAGAAGGTCTACGCAGTCACCGTCGGTGAGGAGGAGGTCTGCGGCCATGCCAACACCGAGGTCCGCGGCGCTAAGGCTGCAACCTGCACCGAGGCTGGCTACACCGGCGATACCTACTGCACCGACTGCGACGCGCAGATCGCCACCGGCGAAACCATCCCCGCTCTGGGCCACAGCTGGTCCGGCTGGACCGTGAACGACGCCACCTGTACCGAGGACGGCAGCCGGGTCCGCAGCTGTTCTGTCTGCGGTGAGGTTGAGAGCGAGGTCATCCCGGCCACCGGCCATCAGCACACCGAGATCCGCGATATCTTTGCTGCAACCTGCACCGAGCGCGGCTTCACCGGCAACACTTACTGCTTGGACTGCGGTGAGATGATCGCCTACGGCTCCCCCACCGCTGCCACCGGTCACAAGTGGAACGCAGGCGTCATCACCCAGGAGCCCACTGAGAACGAAGCTGGCATCAAGACCTTCACCTGCACCGTCTGCGGTGAAACCAGAACGGAAACCGTCCCGTATCAGACCGAGCTGAAGGCACCCAGTGTCTCCATGACCCTCAAGCGCAGCTCTACCGGCAAGATCGTCATGACCGCCCAGGTGGACGATTACGAGAACCTGAACGACTATTACGAGATCACCTCCCACGGCGTTCTGTACATCCAGGCCTCCCGGATCGGCTCCCGGACCCTGACCGTCAACACCAGCGGCCGGACCAGAGTCACCTTCACCGGCTACAACGAGGACGGCACCTTCATCTACAATCTCAGGCCCTCCAGCAAGAGTACGATCTACGCCATGCGCGCCTTCATCACCTACAAGAACACCAAGACCGGCGCCACCGTCACCGTCTACTCCGACATGTTCCGCACCAGCTACAACGGAATCAAAAGCTGACCATTGATTTCCGGGCCGGAATGGGGTATAATCAGATCACTACCAAAATCAGGGAGGAAATGATGATGCACATTCTCAGCGGCTTTCAGGTACGCCGGATCCTGGATGAGGTGATCGCGGTCCCCACCGGCGAGGCCGGACAGGCCTTCTCCGGGATCATCGGACTGAACGAGATCGGCCAATTCCTGTTCGAGCAGCTCCGGTCCGAGCAGACCGAGGACACCCTGGTCCATGCTGTGCTGGACGAATATGAGATCGACGAGCCCACGGCCCGGGCGGATGTGAAGGAGTTCCTGGACCATCTGCGCGGAGCGGGACTTCTGGTCGAGTGACGCAACAACCAAGCGGATGCCCCCGTTTTCTCCTGAGGGAGAGAACGGGGGCATTTTTGCGGACAGGTCCGGAGAGAAATCAGAGATAGGAAGATTTTTTTGTCGCATCCTGCCCCCGGATGTGATATAATCATGGCAGAATCAAGAAAAGGAGTGCTGAACCATGACCACCTATGAAGAAGAACTGTTTGAAATCTATGATGACGAAGAAGCTCTGTTCACAGAGGACGAACGGATCGCCTACAAGGATTCCACCCATGATATCGTATCCAAGGTCGGCTATCTGATCGGCGTGCCCAAATACCGCTTTGAAGACGGCCGCTACCGGCTGAAGCTGGATCTGTATGAGACTCTGGACAAGAACAAGACCGCCCGGATCGTGCGGAATCTGTGTATCGTCCGGGCCTCCATCGAGCGGAATTTCGGCAGGATCAATGATATGATGCGCAAGGAGTTCAAATCGATCTTCAATATGCCCGACCTGGTGCCCCAGGATGCGCTGAACCAGCTGGAATTCGACGGCGTGGGTCTGCGCTTAAGGGCCAACGCCAAGCTGGGCGAGTACATCATCGAGATCAACCGGCTGATCCGGGACCGGATCAACAACTGCAAATCCATCTTCCCGGTGTGGCTGAACTGGGACTATGTCCGGGACATCTTCAATATGAAGAACGGCCTGACGGAGGCGGGCATCAAGGAGGCCGCGAACGTCTACTTCTCCCATCTGGAGTGTTATCCCTACGGCATCTACATCAACTGGGTCCCCCAGCAGTGCGGCAACATCCTCTATAACGACAAGAAATTCGTGACCCTGATGTACCAGTGGCACAACGACTATTTCACCGACTACAGCAAGGTGTCCGACGCCAGCTCCTTCGTCAAGAGCAGCGTCTACGAATTCATCGAGGACGCGGACCAGGTGGTCATGGCGGTGGACTGCGAAAACTCCGATCCCTACCGGCTGTGTGCCACGCTGAAGGGCCTGGACGCCGATATCCTGTCCAAAATCAAGAAGATCATGCTCTTTGACGATATCCACACCGTGGACGCCTGGCGGATCCTGGAGTCCCACACCAAGATCCCCGTGGAGCATATCATGACGGAGCGTGTCATGGCCACGAAGTCGCTGGTGGACATCGAGATGACCGCCATGACCTGCCGGGAGCATTACCGGAATCTGGTGGACAGCTTCATCATCGTGTCCTCTGACTCGGACTACTGGGGCCTGATCTCCACGCTGCCGGACGCCAAATTCCTGGTGATGATCGAGCGGGAGAAGTGCGGACCGGACATGAAGGCGGCCCTGGCCAACAGCGGCATTTTCTACTGCTATCTGGACGACTTCTACACCGGCGACGGGGAGGACCTGAAGAAGAACGCCCTGTTCAACGAGCTGTTCCGGAGTCTGGACAAGGCCATCAACCTCAACGCCAAGCAGATGCTCAACGACGCCCTGACCGCCACCCGGATCGAGATGCCGGTTTCGGAGAAGAAGCAGTTCTACGCCAAGTACATCAAGAACATGAAGCTGGTCATCGACGACGACGGCAACGTGTCCCTGGAGCTGAATATCAAGTGAAAAATGGGGCGTGCAGCTTCTGCTGCACGCCCCAAAAATGTTTTATCACAGCTTCTGCCGTCTGGCGTAGATCTTGGCCAGGCCGCCCTCGCTGGTTTCCCGGAAGCGGTGGCTGAGGTTGACGCCCGTCTCATGCATGGCCCGGCAGACCATGTCGTAGCTGATATTTCGAGAGCCTGTCAGGAAGTAGCTCATGTTGCAGGCGTTCATGGCCCGCATGGCGGCCACAGCGTTTCGCTCGATGCAGGGGATCTGCACAAGGCCGCAGATGGGGTCACAGGTGAGCCCCAGGTGATGCTCCATGGCCACCTCGGCGGCGTACTCCACCTGATCCAGATTCTGGCCGTACAGCTCCGCCAGGGCGGCGGCAGCCATGGAGCAGGCGGTGCCGATCTCCGCCTGGCAGCCGCACTCAGCACCGGAGATGGAGGCATTGCGCTTGGTCAGGCTTCCGATAATGCCCGCGGCGGCCAGACCCCGGACGATCTGCTCATCGGTGAAGCCCCGGGTGACCTGGGCATAGCGCAGGACGGCGGGGAGGACGCCGCAGGCGCCGCAGGTGGGGGCGGTGACGATCAGACCGTTGTCAGCGTTCTCCTCCGCCACGGCGTAGGCAAAGGCAGAGATCAGCTGGAATTCCTTCAGGGCGGGGACATCGTCCTGGGGGACCTGCTCGTAGAGGTACTTGGCCTTGCGCTCTACCCGCAGGCCGCCGGGCAGGGTGCCGGTGGTTTTGAGTCCCCGGTCGATGGCGTTCTTCATGACCTGCCAGACCTCCATCAGGAAGGGCCAGATCTCCTCTCCTTCGTTCAGCTCCACATAGTCAGAAAGGGTGTCGATGTAGCGCCAGTGGCAGAAGTCCGAAACCTCGGCGAAGGAATTTTCCGGGTAGACCTCCGGGGAGTCCAGCAGGCTTTCGCCGGGGATCCGGATGTCGCCGCCGCCGATGGACTCGATGCGCATGGTGCCCACCACATCCTCGCCCACGATGGCCTCCAGGTCCATGGTGTTCGGGTGCATGCCGGGCCATTCCTCCCGGGAAAAGACGATGCCCGTCCGGGAATCCCCCAGGGTGTGGCGGATGACCCGGTCCGTGCCGTGGCCCACTCCGGTCTTCGAAAGGGAGCCGTAGAGGGTGACCCGGTAGCGGTCTGCGTCGGGGTGCTGCTCATAGAAGATCTTCGCCGCCCGCTCCGGGCCCATGGTGTGGGAGGAGCTGGGGCCGATGCCGATTTTATAGATGTCGCGGATGGATTTCATGGGAATACCTCCGTTTTTTGTTTTTTGTTAGTATACCATTTTCGGAAAAAAAACACAAGCCCGGACAGCAGACACGGAAAACTGAGATTTGTAGCTGTAGGGTGGGGGCATGACCCCACCGACCCGCTCCGATGACCTCCATGCAGCGATCAAAAGGAGCAGCCTTTGGATACCACCGTCATTGCGAGGCCGTAGGCCGTGGCAATCCGCATCCCGGGCGGTGCAAAGCACCGCCCGGCCCTGGAGGGGCCGGAAAGTGCCCTGCAGACTGCATGGAAGAAACATTTGTGCTTGCAAAAGACTTGACAGGTATGATATACTAACATTTGTAATTACTACAATTTTCCCGAGAGAGGATGAAAATACAATGGCAAAAAACAAAGGCAATGACAAGAAGGTCGAGCAGATCACCGATATGGAGGTCGACTTTGCCCAGTGGTTCACTGATGTGTGCAAGAAGGCCCAGCTGATCGACTACTCTTCCATCAAGGGCGTGTTCATCTACCGTCCCTACGGCTACGCCATCTGGGAGAATATCCAGTCCATCATGGACAAGGAATTCAAGAAGCAGGGTGTTGAGAACGTGTACATGCCCATGCTGATCCCCGAAAGCCTGCTGCAGAAGGAGAAGGACCATGTCGAGGGCTTCGCCCCCGAGTGCGCCTGGGTCACCCTGGGCGGCAGCGAGCCCCTGGAGGAGAAGATGTGCATCCGTCCCACCTCCGAGACGCTGTTCTGCGACCACTTCAAGACCGTGGTCCAGTCCCATCGCGATCTGCCTGTGAAGTACAACCAGTGGTGCAGCGTGCTGCGCTGGGAGAAGACCTCCCGTCCCTTCCTGCGCCACCGGGAGTTCCTGTGGCAGGAGGGCCACACCCTCCACGCCACCGCTGAGGAGGCCCAGGAGTTCACCGAGCGGATGCTGAACGTCTACGCCGACTTCTGCGAGAATGTCCTGGCCATGCCCGTGACCAAGGGCCGCAAGACCGACAAGGAGAAGTTCAACGGCGCCGAGGCCACCTACACCATCGAGTGCATGATGCACGACCGCAAGGCTCTGCAGGCCGGCACCAGCCACTACTTCGGCGACGGCTTCGCTGAGGCCTTCGACATCACCTACACCGACAAGAACAACCAGAAGGTCCATCCCCATCAGACCTCCTGGGGCGTTTCCACCCGTCTGATCGGCGGCATCATTATGACCCACGGCGACAACAACGGCCTGGTCCTGCCCCCCAAGGTGGCTCCCATCCAGGTGGCTGTCCTGCCCATCGCCCAGCACAAGCCCGGCGTTCTGGAGGGTGCTGCCCAGCTGCGCGACCGGCTGATCGACGCCGGCTTCCGTGTCAAGATGGACGACTCCGACAACTCCATGGGCTGGAAGTGCGCCGAATACGAGATGAAGGGCGTGCCCCTGCGCGTGGAGTGCGGTCCCCGGGATCTGGAGAACGGCCAGTGCGTGCTGGTCCGCCGTACCGACCGGGAGAAGATCGTCGTCAAGCTGGAGGATCTGGAGACTGCCGTTGCTGAGCAGCTGCAGGCCGTCCATGATGGCATGTTCGAGCGGGCCAAGCGCAATCTCGACGAGCATATCTTCGAGGCCCACTCCATCGAGGAGGCAAAGGAGCTGCAGGAGAAAAACGGCGGCTTCGTCAAGACCATGTGGTGCGGCGAGCTGGAGTGCGAGCTGGCTATGAAGGAGAAAGCCGGAATGTCCTCCCGCTGCATGCCCTTCGCACAGGAGAACCTGGGCGAGACCTGCGCCTGCTGCGGAAAGCCCGCCAAGACCATGATCTACTGGGGCGTGGCATATTAATGCAGAATGCAAAATGCATAATGCAGAATTAATAAGCTGTATTTAAGAGGATTCTGAAAGCGGCGCATCCGGTTGGGTGCGTCGCTTTTGCGATCAAAAAGGAGGGTAAGATGGAACGAGTGATGATCATCGGCTGCGGCGGGGCGGGGAAAAGCACCCTGGCGCGGGAATTGGGGGAGAAGACCGGGCTTCCCGTGGTGCATCTGGATCAGATCTGGTGGGAGCCGGGAAACTGGCAGCATTTGGAGAAGCCGGAATTTGACGAAAGACTGGCACAGGAGCTTCAAAAGCCCCGGTGGATCCTGGACGGGAATTTCAACCG
>JAFQSI010000234.1 GCA_017409645.1 Oscillospiraceae bacterium
AGGCGAAAACAGGCTTATTTTCCTTCGGAAAATCCGAAAAACGCTGTTTTTCGGCGGGCGACCGAGGGTCGCCCCTACGGTGCGCTCAGAAATATAGGTTCTTCGACAGTCTGAAAGGAGCGGCGATGCCGCTCCTTTTTTGTCAGATCTCGTTGAATTCGTAGATGTAGCTCACGGCGCCCCGCCAGGCGTAGACGGTCTGGCCGTCCGCGCCCTGCTCCAGGACGAATTTGTCAAAATCCCTGCCGTGCTTGCGGCGGACATAGTCGGCGGGGTCGGAAAGCTCCGCCTCCTCGAAGCTCCGCTGGGGGTGGGCTGCACCGGCGCAGCCATTGAGGTAGGTAAAGGTGATCTCGTATTCTTTCATGGTGTGACCTCCTGCTGATCCGGGATCGGTTAATTTATAGGCTGCGGCTGCTGTTGCAGACCAGGTAGAGGATCTGGTGGTCCCTCGCCAGCTCCTGCAGCACCGTCAGCGCCTGCTTCAGGCTGCCGTCGTCCAGGTTGACGAAGGGGTCGTCCAGGATCACCAGGGGCGTGGTATCCTCGAACAGGGCATCCACCAGGGCCAGACGCATGCACAGGGTGACGATATCCGTCTGACCGGCGCTGAAATACTCCATGGACCGGGGCTCGCCCAGCCGCTCCATGGTGACCTCCAGCTCCGGTGTGACGAAGATCTGCTCCCGGGCCTGGCCGGTGATCCGGCTCATGTAGCCCAGGAACCGGCTCTGGACGGTGCCCATGTACCGCTCCGACAGGGCCTCCCGAGCCTGCTCCAGAAATTCGATGGTCCGGTCCAACAGCTCTGCGCTGTGCAGATGCCGCAGCCGCTGCTGCTGGTACTGCTCCAGCTCATCGGTCATGGGGGCGATGGCGTCCAGCTGGGTGTTCAGGGTCCGCTTCTGCTGCTCCAGGGCGGCGGCCTCCTGCTCCAGCTTCTGCAGCTCGTCGGTCAGATGGGCCTCGCTGCGCTGCAGGACCTCCGGGTCCCGCAGATCGTCCCGGGGCGGCAGAGCCAGGAGCCGGGCCTGCTCCCGGCAGAAGCTTTCCAGCTCCCCGGCGGCCAGCTGCACCTGCTGGCGCAGCTGGGGCAGCGCTTCCGCGTCGCTGCGCAGCTGGTGGAAGTGTTCCGGCTCGGTGAGGGGAGCGGTGATGGCGTAGCGTCCGGCGAAGTCTGCCAGCTCAGATCGGAGCTTTTCGTGTTCTGCGGCGCGCTCCTGCCGGAGACGGCGCTGCTCGGCCAGATGGTCCGCGGCGGTGCGGCAGCGCTGGGCGTCCCGCTCCAGACCGGCGATGGCTGCGCCGTAGCTGCCGCCGATGCCCCGGGGGAAGTAGACGGTCAGAGCGTCGTCCAGCTGCTGCCGGAGGGCACTGCATTCCCCGGTGAGCCGGGCGGCGTGGGCGGCGGTCTGTTCCCGCTTGCCGAGCAGCGCCCGGTATTGCTCTGTCCTCAGCTGCAGCAGGGGGAGCTGCTGCTCGTAACCGGTATCGCTGCCGAAATAGGGGGAGAGCAGACCGCTCAGCTCCCCGGTCAGCTCGTCGATGCGCTGCTGAAGTGCTTCTGTCTGGGATGCGATGTCGTCCCGGCGTCGGCGCAGCTCCAGATACCGTTCCCGGTCGGCCCGGATCCCGGAGAGCTTCTCCTGAAGGGGACGGTTGTCGGTGATGTAGCGGGCGACGAAGGAGGTGACCTGCTGCTCCAGCGCATCGATCCG
>JAFQSI010000235.1 GCA_017409645.1 Oscillospiraceae bacterium
CTGGCCGACTCCTACAAGGACGCCCAGACCGCCATCGAGGTGGGCAAGGTCTTCGACACCGAGCGGAGCATCCTCAACTACGAGAATCTGGGCATCGGCCGTCTGATCTACCAGCTGCCCACCACCCTGTGCGAGATCTTCCTGAGCGAGGTCTTCAAGAAGAACTCCATCGACTCTCTGGATCAGGAGACGCTGTTCACCATCAATAAGTTCTTCGAGAACAACCTGAACGTCTCCGAGACTTCCCGGAAGCTCTTCGTCCACCGCAACACCCTGGTCTACCGCCTGGAGAAGATCAAGAAGCTCACCGGCCTGGACCTGCGGGAATTCGACCACGCCATCATCTTCAAGGTGGCCCTGATGGTCAGAAAGTACCTCTCCTCCCGGGAGACGCGCTGATATCGGAAATATGGAAGGACCGCCGAAAGGCGGTCCTTTTGACGTATGGGGATGTGTCAGGCCTCCCGGAGTAGTGCCTGTATCCTGGGATCCGTACACAGGAAGGTGCCGTCGGCAGTCATGGCGGCGATGATATTGCTGGTTGTCCAGATGTGGGTGACATCGCTCCAGCTTTGTACAATGGACGAAATGCCTGAGTTAAGTCCGGTGGACATGACTTTGCCATCTTTGCGGAGTCCTACGGTACAATAATCGAAAGCGGCAATGACAGAAATCTCAGACCAGTCTTCGACATTGCACTGTTCAAAGTCGTTCTGCCCAACGGCTTTTACGGTGCCGTCTGCACAGAGTCCAACAGTGTGGAATTGACCGGCGGCGATGGCACGGATTCCGGACCAGTCCTGGACATCGCATTGCCCGTCTCTGTTGTTACCAACGGAGCTGACGGTGCCGTCGGAGCGGAGAAGAGCAGTGTGCCAGAAGCCCTTGCAGATCTGGATGTCGGACCGGTTTGCCGGAGCTTCCCGGAGCAGCCTCTGTATCTCGGGATCCGTACACAGGAAGGTGCCGTCGGCGGTCATGGCGGCAGTGAAACGCTTACCTACCCAGATGTGGGTGACATTGCTCCAGCTTTGTATAATGGACTGAACGTCGGAGTTTGGTCCGGTGGACATGACTTTGCCATCCTTGCAAAGTCCCACGGTACTGTAGTCTTCGGCAGCAATGGCGCAGATCCCGGACCAGCTTTGGACGTTGCACTGACCGTAGTCGTTCCGTCCAACGGCTTTTACGGTGCCGTCGGCGCAGAGTCCCACCGTATGGAATTTTCCGGCGGCGATGGCACGGATGCCGGACCAGTCCTGGACATTGCATTGGCCCTCGCTGTTGTTACCAACGGAGCTGACGGTGCCGTCGGAGCGGAGAAGAGCAGTGTGCCAGAAGCCCTCGCAGATTTGGATATCAGGCTGTTTTTCCGGAACTGCCGGTGCTGCTGTGATATGCGGCAGCTTAAGCTCTGCTCCGCACCGCTTACAAACCGGCTTCCACTGGGGCAGCAGAAATTCAAAGGCAGACCCGCCGCAGCCGCTGCATCGGGCTACGGAACGGGGCAGGGGAGCAAAGGTGGGATAGCGCAGATAATCAGGGGATGATTTGGCTGACAGAGCCATGTACAGACACGCCCTTTCCGGAGAGTTTTCTTCATTATAGCACATCAGGACAAAGTCCGCAATCATCCCCAATCATTATGAAATTATGAATTTTTCCAGAGCGCATTGACAGGGCTGTTCAAATGTGTTACAATTTGGTTACATTTTTAACAGGAGATATAGAAATATGATCCAGTTTACTGATGTTACAAAATCCTATACCGAGGGCAACACCGCGCTCAACGGCGTTTCCTTACAGATCGAGGACGGCGAATTCGTCTTCCTGGTGGGTCCCTCCGGTTCCGGCAAGTCCACCATCATGAAGATCATCACCGGCGAGCTGAAGCCCACCTCCGGTCAGGTCCATGTCAACGGCTACAACCTCGAGCGGATGCGCAAGCGGGACATCCCCTTCATGCGCCGGACTCTGGGCGTCGTGTTCCAGGACTTCCGTCTGATCAACAAGATGACCGTCTATGACAACGTGGCCTACGCCATGCGCGTCATCGGCGCCAGGGAGGCGGAGATCAAGGAGCGCGTTCCCTATGTGATGGACCTGGTCGGTCTGACCGGCAAGGAGCGCCGCCACCCCAACGAGATGTCCGGCGGCGAGCAGCAGAGACTTGCCATCGCCCGGGCCCTGGTCAACAACCCTTCGACCATCATCGCAGACGAGCCCACCGGCAACCTGGACCCCGCGCGGTCCTTCGAGCTGATGACGCTGCTGCAGGAGATCAACAATCTGGGCACCACCGTGCTGGTGGTCACCCACGAAAAGGAGCTGGTGGAGCGCTTCGACAAGCGGGTCATCGCCATCGACGAGGGCGTGGTCATCAGCGACGGAATGGACGGGTATTATCGCTATGAAAATGAATAATTTTGGCTACCTGATGAAGGAGGGCGTCCGCAGCATCTTCTCCCACGGCCTGATGTCCTTTGCCAGCGTGTGCGTCACCGTGGCGTGCCTGATCATTGTGGGAAGCTTCTCCATCCTGATGTACAACCTGAATATCATGGTGGAGGATCTGAATCAGACCAATGAGGTCATCTGCTATGTCGACAGCGTCTACACCGACGCCGAGGCCAAGAGCGTCCACTCGCGGATCAACATGATCGACAACGTCTTCCAGGCGAATTATGTGTCCCGGGAGGAAGCGCTGAAGAATTTCGTGGCGGACCACGACAATGACGCCGCCTTCCAGGGCGTGGATCCCCAGGACCTGCGCCACCGCATCGTGGTGGTGCTGGAGGACAACAGCCGCATGGAGGAGACGGTGGCCCTGCTCGAGGAGGTCGAGGGCGTGGCCATGATCGACGCCGAATTCGAGCTGGCTGAGGGCTTCACCACCATTTCCAATGTGCTGGGCGTGGTGTCCACGGGCATCATCGCGATCCTGCTGATCGTCAGCCTGCTCATCATTTCCAACACCGTCAAGCTGGCCATGTACGACCGCAAGAACGAGATCGCCATCATGAAGATGGTCGGCGCCACCAACGGCTTCATCCGCTTCCCCTTCATGGTCCAGGGCTTCTTCCTGGGCATCATCGGTGCGGGCCTGGCCTTCGGCGCCGAGTGGCTGCTTTACGACGCACTGGTCACCAACATCCATGAGGTCGACGCACTGGGGCTGTTCAATTTCGTGCCCTTCGTGGACCTGCTGGTCCCCATGGTGGTCACCTTCTCTGCTGCCGGCCTGTTCGTTGGCATCTTCGGCAGTATTTCCGCCATCCGTAAGTTTATGGATGTGTAAACAAGGAGCTTTATCTATGAAAAATCGCAAACGACTGGTATCCATCCTGGCGGGGCTTCTGGCGGCTTCCATGCTGCTGACTCTGCTGGTGGGCATCCTGCCTGTTTCTGCCGCCGCGAAATCCTCCAAGGAGATCAAGGAGGAGATCAACGCCCTGAAGGGTGACCGGTCCGCCATCTGGGCCCAGATCGAGGCCCTGGAGGGCGAGCAGGACGCCAACTGGGAGTCCATCGAGGAGATGGTCGAGCAGAAGAACAACATCGATCAGCAGATCGGTCTTCTGTACACCGAGATCGAAAACATCAACAGCCAGATCCGCAGCTACACCGAGCTGATCGCCGCCAACCAGGAGGAGCTGGACGCGGCCGAGGCCAAGCTGGCTGAGCTGAACGAGAAGAACAAGGAGCGCATCCAGGCCATGGAGGAGGAGGGCGAGATCTCCTACTGGTCCGTCCTCTTTAAGGCCAAGAGCTTCACCGACCTGATCGACCGTCTGAACATGATGTCCGAGATCCATGCCGCCGATCAGCGGCGGATGGACGAGCTGAGCGAGGCCGCCGCGGCTGTCGCCGAGGCCCGGACCGCCCTGGAGACGGAGAAGGCCGCCCTGGAGGAATCCCGGGTCGCCCTGCGGGAGTCCCAGGCTGCCCTGGACGAAAAGCGTGCCGAGGCCGATGAGCTGCTGGCAGAGCTGAACGCCGACAAGCGGGCCCTGGATCAGATGGAGGCAGATTATGAGGCCGAGGAGGCCAAGATCTCTGCCGATATCGCCGCAGCCGAGGTCGAGTATACCAAGGCCCTGAAGGCCGAGGAGGAGGCTCGCCGCAAGGCTGAGGAGGAGCGCAAGCGCAAGGAAGAGGAAGAACGCAAGAAGCAGGAGGAAGCCAACAAGAAGCCCGGCAACAGCGGCAGCTCCGGCGGCGGTAATTCCGGCGGCAGCTCCGACAGCGGCTCCGGCGGCAGCGGCTCGAGCAGCAAGGAGAGCTGGGGCAGACCCTGCACCTGGATCCGGCTGACCTCTCCCTACGGCTACCGCACCCATCCCGTCACCGGCAAGTGGAAGTTCCACAACGGTGTCGACCTGGCCAACTCCAAGGGCACGCCCATCCGGGCCGCCCGCAGCGGCAAGGTCACCGTGGCCACCTACGGCGGCACCTACGGCTACTACGTCACCATCAACCACGGCGACGGCTACTCCAGCCTCTACGCCCACATGACACACTATATTGTCTCCAAGGGCGATACCGTCAGCAAGGGACAGGTCATCGGCTACATGGGCTCCACCGGCAGAAGCACCGGTCCCCACCTGCATTTCTCCATTTTCTACAATGGCAGCACCGTGAACCCCATGAACTACATCTGATCAAAAGTGCCGCAGGGATGCGGCACTTTTTTGTTTGCCGGGTTGTATTTTCGCTGAAAAGGAATTATACTGATAGTCAATCGCCGGTGGTGGGACGCCCTCCGGGGGGTAACTTTCTTGTCGCCGGACAAGAAAGTCACCAAAGAAACCGGCTTAGGGGAGTCCGCTCAGGCTTCCTTGCGTCAATTCGCTCCCTCCCCTAAGAACCCCTCCCGAAACCTTTACATCGGCAGATAATCAATCATCGCTGGCGGTGGATGCGCATCCCATGCATCGTGATTCTGCGCAGAAAAACCTGTTTGTGCGACAGATCCAGAATGATTATCAATAGGATCATATGATTGGGAATTCCGGCGTGAGCCGTAAGATACGAGGTGTATCATGAAAAAACTGATGAAATTTATGAGCTATGTCCTTGTCGCCGCCCTGGCCAGTGCGGTGACCTTTGCCGCAGCCAATGTACCCCGGGAGGACAACGCCAAGCTCGACGAACTGCGGGCGCTGGTGGATGAGAAATTCATCGGCGAGATCGACTGGAAGGCGGCAGAGGACAGCGCCGCCGCCGGGATGGTCGCGGGCCTGGGGGACCGCTGGAGCTACTACATGAGCGCGGAGCGCTATGACAGCTATCTCGAGCAGATGAACAACGCCTATGTGGGCGTGGGCATCACCGTCACCGAGCGGGAGGACGGCTACATCGATGTGGTGGAGGTCGTCAGGGGCGGTCCCGCCGAGCGGGCCGGTATCGAGGCCGGGGACATCCTGACCCATGCCGACGGCATCGATCTGGCGACACTGACCATGGACGAGAGTACCGGCATCATCAAGGGCGAGGAGGGGACCACCGTCCGCCTGACCATCCGCCGGGGGGAGATCACCTGGGAGATGGACGTCAGGCGCGAATTCTTTGAGGTCACCGTGGCCAGCGGCCAGATGCTCACGGAGGACATCGGCATGGTCACCATCGAGAATTTCGACGGCCGCTGCGCCGACGAGACGATTGATGCCATCGAGTCTCTGATGGATCAGGGCGCGAAGAAGCTGATCTTCGACGTCCGGAACAACCCCGGCGGCTACAAGAGGGAGCTGTGCGCGGTGCTGGACTATCTGCTGCCCGAGGGGCCCCTGTTCCGCAGCGAATACTATGACGGCACGGAGCAGGTGGACGAGTCTGATGCCGATTGCCTGGACATCCCCATGGCGGTGCTGGTCAATTCCGAGAGCATCTCCGCTGCGGAGTTCTTCGCCGCGGCTCTGGATGAATACGAGGCCGCCACGGTGGTCGGCACCCAGACCATCGGCAAGGGCTACTTCCAGCAGACCTACCGCCTGTCCGACGGCAGCGCCGTGGGCCTGTCCGTGGGCAAGTATACCACCCCCAACGGCGTCAGTCTGACGGATGTGGGCATCACCCCGGATGTGGTGGTGGAGGTCGATGAGGAGCTGTTCTGGCAGATCTACTACGGCAATGTGGACTGGACCGGCGATCCCCAGGTCCTGGCCGCCGTGGAAGTTCTTGAAAATGCAGAATAATCCTTGACGGAGGGCAAAAAATCCTCTATAATATACGTTGCGAAATCAGTAAACTCTTCTTTTGAGAAAGGATATATGCATTATGGCAAAGGAATTTAAGATCACAAGTCTGCGCCGGGACGACCTGGTGAAGGAGCTGAATTACCTCAAGACCACCCGTGAGCGCGAGGTCGCCGCCATGATCGCCGAGGCCCGGTCCTACGGCGACTTGTCCGAGAACTCCGAGTACGATGCCGCCAAGGACGAGCAGGGCAGACTCTATGCCCGCATCGCCGAGATCGAGGACATTCTGAACCACGCCGTCATCATCGAGGACGAGAACGAGGCCTCCGGCCGCGTCGGCCTGGGCTGCTCCGTCACCGTGCGCAATCTGAGCAGCGGCATCGAGAACACCTACAAGATCACCGGCTCCCAGGAGGCCAACCCCATGCTCTTCAAGCTCTCCGACGATTCCCCCTTCGGCCGCGCTGCCGTGGGCAAGGGCGTGGGCGAGACTTTTATGGTCAATGCACCTGCCGGCTCCTACGAGATGCTGATCCTGGCAGTTACCCGGGAGGGCTAAACAATGGCAAAGTTCGTACCCCAGGCAGAGCTGTCTGTCTCTGAACAGGCCCAGGTCCGCCGCGACAAGCTGGCTGCCCTGCGCGCCGAGGGTCGGGACCCCTTTGTCCAGACCAAGTTTGAATTTGACTCCGATTCCGCGGCCATCAAGGCCGATTACGAGGCCTACGAGGAGAAGACCGTCCGGGTCGCCGGCCGTCTGATGTCCAAGCGTGGCCAGGGCAAGGTCATGTTCTGCGACCTGCAGGACGCCACCGGCCGCATCCAGCTCTTCGTCAAGATCGACGAGATGGGCGAGGAGGAGTACGCCCGCTTCAAGAAGAACGACATCGGCGACATCATCGGCTGCGAGGGCAAGGTCTTCAAGACCAAGACCGGCGAGATCTCCGTGCGCACCAGCTCCATCGTGCTGCTGAGCAAGGCTCTGCTGCCCCTGCCCGAGAAGTACCACGGCCTGACTGACCGGGAGACCCGGTACCGTCAGCGCTATGTGGACCTGATCGTCAACCCCGAGGTCAAGGACACCTTCGTCAAGCGCAGCCTGATCCTCCGGGAGCTGCGCCACTTCCTGGATTCCAAGGGCTTCCTGGAAGTCGACACCCCCATCCTGACCCCCTTTGAGATCGGCGCCAACGCCCGTCCCTTCTACACCCACCACAACACCCTGGATCTGGATATGGTCCTGCGCATCGAGACGGAGCTGTACCTGAAGCGGCTGATCGTCGGCGGCATGGACAAGGTCTACGAGGTGGGCCGCATCTTCCGCAACGAGGGCATGGACCCCACCCACAACCCCGAGTTCACCTCCATCGAGCTGTACCAGGCCTACACCGACTTCTACGGCATGATGGACCTGGTGGAGGAGATGATGAAGACCGTGGCCATGAACGTCTGCGGTACCCTGCAGATCAGCTACCAGGGCAAGGAGATCGATCTGAGCAAGTGGGAGCGCATGACCATGATCGAGGCCGTCAAGAAGTATTCCGGCGTGGACTTCGCCGCCATCGGCTCCGACGAGGAGGCCATTGCCATTGCTAAGGAGAAGAATGTGGAGCTGCCTGAGATCCCCACCAAGGGTGCCATCCTGGTGGAGTTCTTCGACGCCTTCGTCGAGGAGAACCTGATCCAGCCCACCTTCATCTA
>JAFQSI010000025.1 GCA_017409645.1 Oscillospiraceae bacterium
ACCGTTTCGGTCGGATCGGCAGTCTGCACGGGGGCAGTCGTGCCGACGGGGGTGGTGGTCTCGGCGGGCTCCTTGCCGGTGCCGCCCGCGAACAGCGCCACGACCACGGCGATGGCTGCCACGGCCAGGATCACCAGCAGGGCGATCTTCCCGGCGCCCAGTCCGGTCTTGCCGTTCTCGGCGTTTTCAGTACCACAGTCGGGGCAGAGGGTCACGCCCTGCTCCAGCTCGGTCTGACATTTTTTGCATTTCATGTTTTTTCCTCATTTCTCCGGGTTCCCGGTTTCATACCTGCTAAGTTTATCACGAAACCCCGGCAATTACAAGGACCCAACCGGATTTTCACAAAAGGTTTTCAAATGAAAAAAGACCGCTTTTCAGCGGTCTTTCAGGTCAATATTCTCCAAGATCTTGGGAAGCTCCGCGGGTTCCACGCAGAAATGCGTTCCTCCCTCCGCTTCCAGCACATCCCGGTCCCGGAAGCCCCAGAGGACGCTGATGCAGGGGACCCTGGCATTGCCCGCCGTGCGGATGTCCACCTCGGAGTCGCCCACATAGATGCATGTTTCCACACCGATGGCCTCCATGGCGGCGAAGACCATGTCCGGCGCAGGCTTTCTCGGACAGCCGGGGGCCTCGCCCAGGGCGAAGATCCCGGGGAAATGCTCCGCGCAGAGCTTTTTCACGGCGTTGTCGGGCTTGTTGGAGACGATGGCCATGGGCCACTCCCCTTTCAAGCGTTCCAGAAGCTCCGCGATCCCGGGGTACGGGGCCGTCTTGATCTGGCAGTGTTCGGCGTAATATGCCTTGTACCATTCCAGCACGGCGTCCAGGTCGGGATCATCGTCCCGGCCGGGCAGGGACAGGCGGATCTGATTACGCGCGCCGTTGCCCACGAAGCTGCGGATCTCGCCAATGGACCGCTCCGGGCAGCCGAAATGGGCCAGAGCCGCATTGGTGGCGTCCGTCAGATCCTGAAGCGTGTTCAGCAGCGTGCCGTCCAGGTCAAACAAAATACCGGTCCTTCTCATCTGACGATCCCCTTGCTCTTGAGCAGACGGATATCCTCGCCCACGAAGGCCACCCGGCGGTAGCTGCCCCGGAGCCGGGAGGCGATCTGGGGATTGTAACGCCGGAGGAGATCCTCCTCACTGAGATTGGTGGAGATGATGGTGGGGCGGCTCTCCAGCAGCCGGTCGTTGACCAGGGTATACAGGGCCGCGGTGACGAACTGACCGGGCAGCTCCGTGCCCAGATCGTCCACGATCAGCAGGTCACATTCGGAATATTTCGCCGCCGCCCGGCGATTTTCCTCGCTGGACTCGAACCGGGCCTTCTCCAGAGTCTGGAACAGGTGGCTGGCGGACTCATAGACGACGCTGTGGCCCTGATCCGCCACGGTCCGGGCGATGCAGGCGGACAGGAAGGTCTTTCCCAGACCCGTATTGCCGGAAAACAGCAGATTTCCCGCCTTGCTGTGGAAGCCGAAGGCATACCGGCGGCAGGTCTGGTAGGTCTTCTCCATGACTGCCCGGGGGCTGAAGCCCAGCCGGGGGTCGGGCTTGTCGGAATAGTAGTCCAGCCGGAACTGGTCGAAGCTCTCCCGTCCCGCGCCCAGGAAGGTCAGCTCCTTCTTCTGCTCCTGGCGGCAAAGCTCCGCAAGGCAGTCGCACATGGAGCTGCCCACGTAGCCCGTACCGGAGCAGATGGGGCAGATGGGCGTCTCATCCAGGAAGCCCTCCTCGAACTGCTCGGCGATGATCCACTCCCGCTCCCGCTGGAGGGCCAGATTCTCCTCCTGAGCCTCGTTCATGAGCCGCTGGGCGTCGCCGCCGGCGAAGACCGCCCGGGCAGCCTGGGCCATGGTCATGCGCAGCTGACGGTCGATCTCCTTCAGACGGGGCTGCTGCTCGTAGGCGAGCGCTAAATGCTCCCGGTTTTCCCGGTCCCGGTCGGCCCGGGCCTGGGCCAGCCGCTCTCGGGCGCGGCGAACCACTTCGGTGCTGTAGGCCATGGCTTATCCCTCCTGCATGAGTCTCTTGATGGCGTCCAGCTCGCCGCTGTCCAGCTCCCGCCGGTCGGTCTTGGGCTGGGCCTTGCTGTCGCCGGTGCGGACCTGGTCCGCGGTGTGGAGCCCCGCGTCATGCCAGCGCTTGAGGATGCTGTGCATGTAGGGCCACTTCAGGCCGCCGGTGTTGATACAGGTCCGCTCGTAGGCCATGAGGATCGTCTCATCATCAAAGCCCATCTCGGACCACTGGTAGGCATAGCGCTCCTCGGCTGCGGTGAGCCGGCGGCCCCGGATCTGCAGAAGATGCTTGATGTGGGCCATGCGCAGATTGTACTGGTTCTGATTCTGGATGTAGGCAGCGGCCTCCTCCAGCGAATCGATGCCCTTTTCGGCCCAGGCGTAGGCCTCCTTCTCGATGCTGCGCAGGCTGGGGGCACGATTGATGCCCTTCTGGCGCTGCCGGTCCCGGCAGTAGTTGACCAGAACGGAGATCACATCCGGCGTAAACCCCAAGTACCGGGTGAAGCCCAGCAGGATCTTCAGCTCCTCGGTGTTCAGGGATTTGCCCAGCAGCCGCTGGACCTCGCCGTAAAGTCTGCGGAAATCCATATCGCCGTCCATGGCCTCGAAAACGTCGTTCTCCGTATAATTGGGCCGCTCGCCCATGGGGATCACGGTCTTCTTCGGCTCCTCCCAGAGTCCCAGCTGCCGCAATGTCGCCACGGCGCAGCTCAGGCGCCCGGCGCCCATTTTCAGATCCCGCTCCGCATCCTCGGGGCGGTTGCCGCAGCTTATGTACAGGTAGACCATGGCGGCGTCGGGACTGGCGGTGGCCAGCAGCTTGCGGACATGGTCCCGGGAAATGTTCACTTCGGTCGCATTCAAGACCGTCACCCTCTCTCTTTTTTCAGGTCCAGTCATTATAGCACACCTCCTGTGTGGAAACAAGCTAAAATTCCTTCCGGAAAGTTGAGAATTTTCCTGTCGGTTTTTGTCGGGTGACTGGATATTGTGCCGCCGCGGCTCCCCCGCCCCAATTCCCCATGGAAATTTACAAAAAAGTACTTTTATTTTTCCAAGGATATGCTATACTATGTCAAATGACTTTTTTGGAGGAAAAATATGGAATCGATTCTTACCCTTGCGATCCCGGTGGTGATCGGCCTGCTGGTGGTCAAGCTGCTGCTGTCCCAGATCGGCTGCCTGTGGAAGCTGGTCGTCAACGGCGTTTCCGGCTTCATCTGCCTGTGGCTGCTGAATATGATCTCGGCCTACACGGGCATCAGCCTGGAGATCAATCTGGTCACCTGCCTGTTCACGGGCTTCCTGGGCACCCCGGGCATCATCCTGCTGGTGCTGGGGCAGATGATGTAAAAAAAGCGTGCTGAATCAGCACGCTTTTTCCATTTCGATCGTCCGCAGAGCGGACACCACAACTCGCGATGCAAATTTCACTGTGGGACTGCAAATCTCTTTGCAGTCCCACAATTTTTTAGCCCTTGAAATACTTCACAGCGGACTCGAACAGCTTCATGTCGAACTCGCCGGGAACGTTCTTGTACAGGCCGAAGCCCTTACGCTCACTGTGGCCCATCTTGCCCAGGACACGGCCATCGGGAGAGGTGATGCCCTCGATGGCGAAGATGGAGCCGTTGGGATTGAAATGGACGTCGGCGGTGGCATTGTCCAGCATATCCACATACTGGGTGGCGATCTGACCGTTGGCAGCCAGCTTGCGGACAGTCTCCTCGGAGGCGAAGAAGCGGCCCTCGCCGTGGGAGATGGGCACGTTGAACACGTCGCCCACGTTCACGGAACGCAGCCAGGGGCTCATGTTGGAGGCCACGCGGGTCCGGACGATCCGGGACTGGTGGCGGCCGATGACATTGTAGGTCAGGGTGGGCATATCGCAGTCGGAGTCGCAGATCCGCCCGTAGGGCACCAGACCCAGCTTCACGAGAGCCTGGAAGCCGTTGCAGATACCCAGCATCAGACCGTCGCGCTTGTCCAGCAGCTC
>JAFQSI010000026.1 GCA_017409645.1 Oscillospiraceae bacterium
GATGACCTTCCGGGGCTCCACGCGGGTAGTCTCGCTGGAGCGGTTATGGACGGTGAAATCGTAGACGGGGCAGTCGATGGCCTGGCCGCTGCGCAGCAGGTCCAGATGACGGACCATCAGCTCCGTCTCCAGGGCGGCGGGCTCATCGTAGTTGAGCTGGCAGCGCTCCTCATAGGTCATGTCGTCGTGGCGCTTGTAGTAGCTGTCGTGGCTGAGGACGGTGATGTTGTCCACAAAGCGCTCCACGATCCGGTTCATCAGAGTGGTCTTGCCGCTGCCGGAGCCACCGGCAATGCCGATGACGAGGATGTTTTCCATGGTTTTCTACCTCCCAAAGTGTATAGATGCGAACTGTAGGGGAGGGTCATGACCCTCCCGGTGCTTTTGCAGAGCAAAAGCACTTCGCCGAAAGGCGAAAATCGGTTATGCTCCTTGCGGAGCATCCGAAAACCATTCCGGTTTTCGGCGGGAGGGTCATGACCCTCCCCTACAGTGGATAATTGGTAATGTGCATATTTTATTTATTCTACCCTATTCCCCTCTGTAATGCAACAAACTCCCCCGGAAAAATCCGGGGGAGTTTTTTATGCAGAATGATCAGGCGCCGAACTCATCCAGGGCCAGCTTGAAGGCGCCGTAGGCGCCGGCGTCGTTGCCAAGGGTGGCCAGGGAGATGCGGGTGGAGCGGCAGGCGTGGAAGGCGTACTTGTGGTAGTACTTGGTCACGCCGTCGATCAGGGGCTGACCGGCCTTGCTGACGCCGCCGCCCAGGACGATGACCTCGGGGTCGGTGACGCAGGCCAGGTTGGCCAGGAACTGGCCCAGGATCTCATAGACCTGCTCCAGAACGGTGCAGGCCACCTCGTCGCCCTTTGCAGCGGCGGCGAAGACGTCCTTGCACTCAAATGTGGTGTCCCGCAGGACGGAGGGGGTGTCGTGGGCGGCCAGGTACCGCTTGGTCAGACGGACCACGCCGGTGGCGGAGCAGTACTGCTCCACGCAGCCGTGCTTGCCGCAGCCGCAGGTCTCCTGCTCGTCGGGGTTGACGGTGAAGTGGCCGATCTCGCCGCCTGCGCCGTGGAAGCCGGCGATGATGCGGCCACCGACGATGATGCCGCCGCCGACGCCGGTGCCCAGGGTGGCCATGATCAGGTCGCTGGCGCCCTGACCGCCGCCCTTCCAGCACTCGCCCAGGGCTGCCACGTTGGCGTCATTGCCGCCCTTGACGTGCAGACCCGTCAGCACGGACAGGTCGCCGTGGAGGTCGACCCGGTCCCAGCCCAGATTCACGCACTTGTTGACGATGCCGGCCTCGGAGATGGGGCCGGGGACGCCGATGCCGATGCCGATGATCTGGTCGTTGGTCAGATTTTCCTTTTCCATATACTCCTTGACGGAAGCGGCGATGTCGGGCAGCACGTTCTTGCCGCCGTCCTCGGTCCGGGTGGGGATCTCCCACTTGTCCTTCATGGTGCCGTTTTCGTCCAGAAATGCCAGTTTGACGGTGGTGCCGCCCACGTCGATGCCAAAGCCGTAGCGCATAAGTAATTCCTCCGTGATATTGTATTCCGATTTCCGCGGGGC
>JAFQSI010000236.1 GCA_017409645.1 Oscillospiraceae bacterium
CACAACGGCACCGGCGCAGAAGCGGGTGAACCAGTTGTTGACGAACTCCATCTCGAGCATCTTGTACAGACCGATGGAAACGGTGTAGTACTCAGCCTCGGCACGGACGATGACCTTGGCCAGGATGAAGTCCATCCAGGGACCCATGAAGCTGGTGATGATCTGATAGACGATCATGGGCTTGCACAGGGGCAGGGTGATCTTGGTGAAGGTCTGCCAGCGGGTGGCGCCGTCGATGGTGGCGGCCTCATCCAGAGCCTTGGGGATGGTATCCATGTAGCCCTTCATGATGTGGAAGCCGGTACCTGCGCCGGAGGTGTAGCAGATGATCAGAGCCAGGGGCAGCTTGTTGCCCTCGGTCAGACCCATGGCCTTCAGCAGGAAGTAGACAGCGACCATGCCCATGAAGCCGGGGAACAGGTTGATGACCATACCCATATCCATGTAGCTCTTGCGCAGCTTCCACTTGACACGGGACAGGCAGTAGGAAACGGCCAGCACGAAGAAGGTGGAGATAACGCAGGCGCAGCATGCGATGAAGAAGGTGTTCATGAAGGTGCGGGGGAAGTTCATGGAGTCGGTCTCCGTGAACAGCTTGATGTAGTTATTGAAGGTGAACTCCGTGGGGAAGAAGCCAGGAGTGAACTGACCGGTGGACTCACCGCGGAAGGAGTGGGCAACCAGCCAAACAAAGGGGATCAGCCAGACGACAGCGACAATGGTCAGGAAGATGTGGACCACGATGTCGGTGATCATCTTCTGAGTCTTGACGGAACCAGTTTTCTTAGCCATTATTTGAAGCCCTCCTCATTCTTGTAGGAACCGGAGCTGCGGTAGGTGATCAGAGACACCGTAGCCAGAACGATGAAGGTCAGGATGCCGATAACGGCTGCCAGGTTGTACTGCTGGTTGTCGATGGTCAGCTTGTACAGCCAGGTGACCAGAAGGTCGGTCTGACCTGCGGAGTCACCGACATAGGTCGGGCCGCCGCCGGACAGCAGGTAGATGATGTTGAAGTTGTTGATATTGCCGGTGAAGGAGCTGATCAGAGTGGGGGTCATGACGAAGATCATGTAGGGCAGGGTAACATTCATGAACTGCTGGAAGGCGTTGGCGCCGTCGATACGGGCAGCCTCGTACTGCTCAGCGGGGATGTTCTGCAGAATGCCGGTGACGGACATGACCGTGTAGGGGATACCGACCCACATATTGATCACGATGATGGTGACTCTGGCCCACATCGCATCGGTGAAGAAGGGCAGAGCCGTCTCGATCCAGCCCATGTCCATCAGGAAGCTGTTGACAGCACCCTCAGGCTTGAACATGGTACGGATGATCAGCAGGGAAACGAACTGGGGCACGGCGATGGTCAGAGAGAAGACGGTACGCCAGAAGCCCTTCAGACGGGTGCTGGGACGGTTGATGATCATGGCCATAACCGTACCGGCGAAGAAGTTCAGGAAGGTTGCGAAGAAGGCCCAGATCAGAGTCCAGGTCAGGACGGGCACGAACTGACGGCCCAGTGCGGAGGTGGAATCGAACAGGGAGATGAAGTTATCCAGACCCACCCAGTCGAACAGAGTCAGATGGTCGCCAACCTTGGAGTAGTTGGTGAAGGCCATCAGCATCATGTAGACCAGAGGCACGATGGTGAAGATCATCAGCATCATGAAGGGCGGGAACATCAGGAGCTTGTGGATGTTGGTGTCCAGCAGCTCCTTGCAGTCGTCGATGAAGGTGGGGACCTTCTTGCCGTTGCGCTTCAGAGACAGAGCAGCGAAGCCGGAACGGATGGAGGCACGCCAGATGACGATGAAGGCCACGATGGCGACCATGGTGGCGACGGCGTACAGCAGGATCTGCTGGGAGTTGTCGCCCTGGATGTACTCGTAGATGAACAGTTCGTCATTCCAGACTTCCTGGGTGGGGGTATCACCCAGGCTGGGCAGCAGACCCAGCCAGTGGAAGCCGCCGTTGGGGATGACCATAAAGGTCACAAAGGCAATCTCGATGAGCAGGAACAGCAGAGCCTTGAAGCCCTGACCGGCCATCAGGTTGCCAAGACCCATGATCAGGCAGGAAGCCCAAACCACGGGACCGCCGTTTTTCAGTGCGTAGGAGAGAGAACCCTTGTTCACGTTCTTCCGGCGCACCTCAGCGGCTTTTGTCATTTCTTTAGTAGACACGCTACCGACTCCCTTCGTTTTGTGAAACCGTTTTCAGATTTTGGTGGGCAACCGGTTCCAGAAAATCGTTTTGAAAATGGCGGCGACCTTTCGGCCGCCGCCGGGATATGTTGCTTTCAGCAGGAGATCTGTGGATTACAGACCGCCGCCGGACAGCTGAGCCTGCAGATCATCGACAGCTTCCTTGTAGTTGTCCATGGTGATCATGCCGTCCTTGATGTTGGCGCCGAAGGTGCCCACGGGGCCCCAAACAGCATCCATCTCGGGAATCTTGGGCTGGAAGGCGGACTTGCCGTTCATGGTGTCCATGATGGCCTGAGCGCAGATGGAGTTCTGCAGGCCCTCCAGGCTCTGCAGCTCGGTGGCAGCGGGAACGATACCGCGCAGCTCGAAGCGCAGCTTCTGGGACTCAACAGAGGCCATGTAAGCGGCGAACTGCATGGCAGCCTTCATGTTCTTGGCGTGGGGGTTGACGCCGACGACCTTGGAACCGGCGTAGGGCAGCAGCTGCTTGGCCTCGCCGCCGATCATGACGGTGGGGCAGGCTGCGGCGCCCAGATCCTCGCCCAGCTTCTCGTACAGACCGGCGTAATCCCAGTCACCGGAGAAGTAAGCAGCAACGGTGCCGTCCTTCAGGGAGTTGTTGCCGAAGCCGTCGCCGTCCCACTTGAAGTTGGGATGCTCCTGCAGGGTCAGCAGAGCCTCAGCGGCAGCGTAGCCGGCCTCACCGCCGAACTGAGCGCCGGCAGCAGCGTCAACGCCCAGATCGCCGAACAGAGAACCGCCGGCAGCGAAGAAGAAGGCGGGCATGTTCCAGGAGTTGGCAACGTCGAAGGTGACGACGCCCTTCTCCAGGATGGACTCCAGAGAGGTGATGTCAGCATCGCCAACGATGGCCTTGTTGTAGAACATGAACCAGGTGTTGGGAGCCACGGGGAAGCCGTAGACGTCGCCGTCAGCGTAGGTGACGGTGCCGACGAAGGTCTCGTTGTTGTCAGCCTTGACCTGCTCCAGGTAGGGGCCGCCCAGCTTGGCGACAGCGCCGGCCTGGATCAGACCACCCAGATGGTCGTTGGCGTACATGTAGACATCAGCACCGGCAGCGGGGTCGGCGGTGATCAGGGTCTTGGCGTCGCCCTCGGCGCAGACGCCGTTGTCCCAAGTGATGATGTACTCGGGATGAGCCTCAGCGAAGGCCTTCTCGACCTGGATCAGCCAGGAGCTGTCGTCGACCTGGTCCTCCTGGGGAGCCCAGACCTTCAGGGTGATGGCCTCTGCCTCGCCGCCGGCGGCGGGAGCAGTGGTCTCGGGGGTGTCGTTGCCGGCGTCGGGAGCGCCAGTGGTCTCGGGAGCATCGTTGCCGCCACAGGCAACCAGACCCAGAACCATCACGCAAGCCAGCAGCAGAGCGATGAGCTTCTTCATTTGTGTTTCCTCCTTAGAAATTTGGGGTGTTGTATTGCGATCACGGACTATTCTGCCGTAAAAGCCAATGTCATTGCTGTTCCCGGAACGGGAACAGCACAAAAGGGACGTCCCTTTTGCCTGTTTGCGCATTTTTTGCGCGCAATCGGTTGCTCTTAATCGATAGTTTACCACTTGTTCATATTTCTGTCAACGGTTCTATTTACCGATAATTACCCCCGTATTTTGTGCGTTTTCAACAATTGGTAACGATTCCATTGGGGAGAACAACCAGTTATTCATTCATTGTATTCGGCAATTGCATTTTTCGTTCATATATGATATAGTATCCGGGTATTGAACCTAGCAAAAGAAAAGAGGACGCATTTTTATGCTGGAACTGAAAAACCTGCATTTCACCGTCAGCGATGAAAACGGCGAAAAGCATATCTTAAACGGCGTGGACCTGCAGATCCCGGACAAGCGCTTCGTGGTCATCACCGGCCCCAACGGCGGCGGCAAGACCACCCTGGCCAGGACCATCATGGGCATCAACGAGGTCACTTCCGGACAGATCATCTGGAACGGTGAGGACATCACCTCCCTTTCTGTCTCCGAGCGGGCCAAAAAGGGCATCAGCTACGGCTTTCAGCAGCCGCCCCGGTTCAAGGGCATGCGGGTGCGGGATCTGCTGGAGATCGCCGCCGGCGGCAAGCTCAGCCATGCCGAGGCCTGCAGCTATCTGACCCAGGTGGGCCTGTGTGCCAAGGATTACGTGGACCGGGATGTGGACGCCTCCCTCTCCGGCGGTGAGGTCAAGCGCATCGAGATTGCCTCCATCCTGGCCCGGAAGTCTCCCCTGATGATTTTCGACGAGCCTGAGGCCGGTATCGACCTGTGGTCCTTCGCCCGGCTGACAGAGACCTTCAAGGCCATCCACGCCCGCCGGGAAAGCACCATCATCATCATCTCCCACCAGGAGCGGATCATCCGCCTGGCTGATGAGATCATCCTGATGGCAAACGGCAACGTGGCCGCCCGGGGCGACGCCGACGAGATCTATCCCCAGCTGATGGGCCTGTCCATCGCCGGGTGCAACATGCTGGAGGTGGACCAGAAATGCTGAACGATATACAGAAGCACATCCTTGAGGTGGTCTCCGGCATGGCCGCAGACGCCCAGGGCGCGGTGAACATCCGGGCCAACGGTAAGCGGGCCTACCACTCAAACTGCGAGGGCGTGCGCATCGAGAGCAAGACCGACAAGGAGGGCATCGACATCATCATCGAGCCCGGCGTGGTCGCGGACCATGTTTATATCCCCGTGGTCGTCACGGAGGAAGGCTTCCACGATGTGGTCTACAACGATTTCTACATCGGCGAGGGAGCCAGGGTCACCATCAACGCTGGCTGCGGCATCCACAACTGCGGCTCCTGCGACTCCGAGCATGACGGCATCCACACCTTCCATGTGGGCAAAAACGCCGTCGTCACCTACTCCGAGGTCCATTACGGCGAAGGTGAGGGCGAGGGCAAGCGGATTTTGAATCCCCAGACCATCCTCTATCTGGAGGAGGGCGCCCGGGTCACCCTGGAGTCCACCCAGATCCGGGGCGTGGACGACACCAAGCGCTACACCAAGGCCGTCCTGAAGGGCGCCGACTCCGAATTCATCGTCCAGGAGAAGCTGCTGACCCACGCTGACCAGCGGGCCGACTCCGTCATGGATGTGTTCCTCGACGGCGAGAATTCCTCCTGCCGGGTCATCTCCCGCTCCGTTGCCCAGGATGAGTCCACCCAGACCTTCTACCCCCGGGTGGTGGGCAACACCGCCTGCTTCGGCCATGTCCAGTGCGACTCCATCATCATGGGCAATGCCAAGGTCCGCTCCATCCCCGAGATCAGCTGCAACCATGTGGACGCGGGCCTGATCCACGAGGCCGCCATCGGCAAGATCGCCGGTGACCAGATCCTGAAGCTCCAGACCCTGGGCCTGAGCTACGAGGAGGCCGAGGAAAAGATCCTGGAGGGCTTCCTGCGATAATGTTTGACATCACCCTGATCGTCATGGGCAAGCTCAAGGAGAAGTTCTACCTCTCCGCTGCCGCCGAATACGAAAAGCGGCTGAAGGGGTACTGCTCCTTCCGTCTTGTGGAGCTGCCGGAGCATCGCCTGCCCGAGGACCCCTCCCCTGC
>JAFQSI010000237.1 GCA_017409645.1 Oscillospiraceae bacterium
GCCCATGATCGACCGGGACTACCGGACCCTGCCCGACCGGGAATTCACCGGCATCGGCGGCAGCTCCATGGGCGGCCTGATGGCCCTCTACGCCGGTGCCCACTACAATCACATTTTCTCCAAGGCGGCCTGTGTCTCCAGTGCCATCGGCTTCTGCATGCGGCCCCTGCTGAAGGATCTGCGCAATTCCACCATCCGCCCCGGCAGCCGCTTCTATCTGTCCTGGGGCACGAAGGAAGCCTTCGGCATCAAGGACCCCACCAGGGACGACCGGTCCAGCAAGACCTACAAGTGGAACCTCCAGGCCGCGGACATCCTGAAAGCCAAAGGTGCTGACGTCCAAATGTACTGCCAGGTCGGCGGTGCCCACTGCGAAGCCGACTGGGAAAAGCAGAACCCCATTTATATGGATTATCTCTGGAAATAACGCAAAAGCTCCCCTGCGCCGTTGATGCGCAGGGGAGCCTTTGAATCTTTCATCTGTTCCGGTACCAATTGGGCACGACTTCCTTCAAGTCGTCGTACCAGTCAAGGACCCGCCCGGCGTTTTCCCGGGCGATCCGGATCTCCGTCTCCCCAAAGCCCGCGGCCCAGGGCAGGCTGGAGATCATATTCTGACACTGGTACAGCCGCAGCACCCGCCAGAATTCCTCCGGCACCGCTCCGCCAAAATACCCGTCCAGAACTCCCCGGGCAAATTCCGCGCCCACCCGGACATCCCAGATGATCCGGTTGAACTCGTACCAGGGGTCGCCGATGTCCTCCCGGTCGAAATCGATGACCGTCAGGCCCATTTCTTCGTCGAACATCAGATTGCCGCAGTGGTAATCCCCGTGCTGCCAGACCGTGGGGCGGTTCCCGATCAGCTGCCGCTCCCGGCGGAGCAGCTCCAGGAACAGGTCCCCCTTTTCGTATTTCAGGGGGCTTTTTTCGTAGGCGGCCACCTTGCTGTCCAGCTTCCGGCCGTACCGCACCGCCCAGGGCTCCCCTTCGAAGGGCACAGGGAGGCTGTGGATGGTCTTCAGCATCTGCCCGGCCTGAAGTCCGTAAGCATACCGCTGCTCCCCGGTCAGCTCCGGCAGCACCGGCTCCGCGTCCCGTCCCCCGATCCATTCAAGCAGCAGATAGCAGCCCTCCGGGCAGACGCCGAATTCCACCGGTCCGCAGACCCGGACGCCCAGCGCCCGGACCTGCTGCATGTGCAAAAACTGGAGCTTCCGGTTTTCATACTGCGCCATGGGGCTGATGCGCAGAAAATACGCTTTCCCGTCGGCGTCCAGGGCCCTGTACTTCCGGTCCGCGGACCAGCCCCGGTCAATGGGCTCCCGGGAGATGATGGTGTCGAAAAGGCTCATAACGTCACCATGGTGGGCGCGTGGCCCATTTCGGGGATCAGCTTCTCCATCAGATCCTTTGTGCGGATGCGCAGGGACGAGGTGTTGATGCACGGATGGACACCGATGTACTCCCCCGCCAGCACGTCCGCGTCGATCAGCAGCCTGACCCGGTGGTCCTTGTCGTTCATCAGGCCCAGGACGCTCAGGCTGCCGGGGGTGATGTCCAGAAACTGCTCCATGTAGCTGCCGTCGGCAAAGGACAGCCGGCTCGAGCCGATCTGCTTGCTCAGCACGCTGGTTTTGAAGGGCTTTCCGCCGGGCATCAGCAGCAGATAAAAGTCGGTACACTGCCGGTTGCACAGCAGCAGATTCTTGCACATGGGCGCCCCCAGGGCCTCGTCCACAGCAATGCAGCCTGACATGGTCATGGCCGGCTCATGGTCCACCCGGCTGTACGCGATCCCCAGGCCCTCCAGCAGCGCATACACCCGCCGCTCCTTGGGCAGCCGCGCTTCGAGATCCGCCGGTCTTCCGTTCATCAGTTCCATACAAAATCCTCCGTTTTTTCGAAAAGTACCCGCATTATAGCACATCAAATGACAAAACGGAACCCATAAAAACA
>JAFQSI010000238.1 GCA_017409645.1 Oscillospiraceae bacterium
CTATGAAAACCGGCAATGACGCCCGGCGCATCACGCTGCTGGGTTTATTGAGCGCAATTTTGATGGTCCTGAGCATGACGCCCCTGGGATATCTGAACATCGGCCCCCTGGCCATCAGCTTCAACATGATCCCCGTAGCCGTGGGCGCGGCGGCCTTGGGTCCCACGGGCGGCGCGGTGCTGGGCGCGGTGTTCGGCCTGACGAGCTTCCTGCAGTGCCTGGGCATCGGCGGCAGCAGTGCCATGGGCGTGATCCTGTTCGACATCAACCCCTTTCTGGCATTTGTCCAGCGGTTCGTGCCCCGGGTGGTGACAGGCTTTGTGGTGGGTCTGATCTATAAGGCCATCCGGAAATACAAAAATGCCGGGATCGCCGGCGGCGTGGCAGGCTTCTGTGCGGCATTTTTGAATACGGTGCTGTTCATGGGCGCGCTGGTGCTGCTGTTCGGGGATACCCAGTATCTGACGGACCTGATCGCCGGACGGAACGTGATCGTCTTCATCTGCTCCTTCGTGGGCATCAACGCCGTTTTTGAAGCGGCGGCGTCCACGGCTGTCACCGCAGCCCTCTGCGCCACGCTGGAGAAGGCCCGGCTCATGGGGAGGTAACGCCATGATCCTGGCTGTGGACATCGGCAACACCAACATCGTCCTGGGTGCCATCGAGGGGGAGCAGATCCTCTTCCTCGAGCGGATGGCCACGGACCGAAGCGCCACGGAGATGGAATATCTGGTCCGGATCCGCTCGGTGCTGAAATTCCGGGAGATCGACCCGGAAAAGCTGGAGGGAGCGATCGTCTGCTCCGTGGTGCCCATCGTCACCATGCATGTGCGGCCCGCCGTGGAGCAGCTCACCGGCAAACGGGCCGTGGTGGTGGGTCCCGGCATCAAAACCGGCCTGCGGATCAACATCGACAACCCCGGCGCCCTGGGCGCGGACCGGGTGGCGGACGCGGTGGCGGCCATCAACCACTATCCGGTGCCCCTGATCACCATCGACATGGGCACCGCCACCACCGTGGGCGTGGTGGATGAAACCAAGACATTCATCGGCGGCATGATCGTCCCCGGTGTGATGGTTTCCCTGAATGCCCTGGCCGGCGGCACGGCCCAGCTGCCCCACATCAGCCTGGACCCGCCGAACCACGCCATCGGCAGAAATACCGTGGAATGTATGCAAAACGGCATCATCTACCACAACGCCGCAGGCGTCGACGGCATGATCGACCGAATCGAGCAGCAGCTGGGCAAAAAATGCACGGTCGTCATGACCGGCGGCCTGTCCGCCGTCATCGCGCCCCACTGCCGTCATGAGATGATCGTCGACCCGGAGCTGCTGCTGAAGGGTCTGATGATCCTGTATCGGAAAAATTCGAGGAATTGATATGGGAAGAACGAAGGCGAAAAAGAGGGTCCATTCCATGCCGAAGCTGGGCTTTGTGGATCAGACGATCTATGCCCTCGGCTATTTGCTGATCGCTGCGCTATTGCTCGGGATTTTTGGATTCTGCTTTTTCTGGATCGGGAAGCGGATGCTGGCCCAGCCGGGGGCTGTGGCCTACGAAGCCAATGGAAGCAGCCTGCTGATGATCCCGTTTTTTATAAGCCTTCTGCTCTCCCTGTTCATTCCCTGGTACAGCTTGCATCAAAAGCGTTATCCGTTCTTCGGAAAGCGCGGCGTGAAGTATGGTCCCCCGGCGTACCCCCGGACCTTTCCGCTGTTCATGAAGGACAAGCCCCAATACTGGAAAAGCCCCAGTCAGGCCCGGATGCGCCGAAGCGCTGTGATGACTGTAGTGGCGCTGAATCTGGTGCTTGCACTGCTGGTGCCCTTTTCCATCTGCGGGCGGGACATGCTCTATGAAGACGGAACGTTGGTCGAATACAGCGCCTTCAACGCCCCCAAGCGGGAGTACGACCCGGAGGAGGCGGAAGCCGTCACCCTGAGTATCCGTTGGCACAGCGGAAGCAGGTACACCGCCGGTCAGTGGCGGCTGGGCCTGTCCATCGACTACGGCGAGCGGGAATACCAATTCTACAACCGCTCCTTTTCCGGTGGGGATTGGGTCGATGACCTGGATGCCGTGCTGCGGGAGTTTGATCCGGACGTGATCCGGGCCTTCGATGCGGAACGGCTGGATGAATTTGGACGGAAGCTCTCAGCAGACAATTACGCCACGCTCTGCGCGATCTTTGAACGATATGGATGAATTTTGACCCGCCCCGGATGGGGCGGGTCTTCGTCATTTCAGTTTGGATTCCAGGCGGGTGATGTTGCGCAGGTGCTGTTCTACGGTTTCGCCGGTGGCGGTGTTCCAGTCACTGGCAAGGAGGGCGATCTCCTCCCGGACGGCTTCGATGGCTCCGGCATAGTCGCCCTGAAGCTCGCAGATCTGGGCGATGGCGGTGCAGCCGTCGGTGTAGCGGGGCGGCTGCTGGAGGGAGAGGTAGCGGCGGTAGCAGACCTTCGACTCCTCATATCGGCCCTGACGGGCGCGGATGTCGCCCATGCTCATCCACACGACCCACTCGTCCCCGTGTTCGCGGAGCATGGCTTCAAAATGCCGTTCGGCCTCCGGCTCCTGTCCGGCGCGCAGGGCGATAAGACCCCGGTAAAAGTCTGTGCGGAAGGAACGGTCGTGCTGCGCCATTTTGTCGCAGTAATCGGAGGCCTCGGCCAAACGGTCTGCATCAATGAGCTGCTCCAACAGCCACAGATAGCCGCTGACGTGTTCCGGATGGAGCCGGACACAGTCCTTATAGTATTCGATCAGTGCGTGATGGTTTTGGGTGTGCCAGTCACCGCAGACGCCGCCCATGGCTTCGGTCAGCTCAGTGTGGGCTGATTTGATGGTGTGGTCCCGGCGAATGGCTTCCTTTGCGTATTCCTCGGCCATTGCCCGGTGGCCCCGTGCCATGTGGTTTTCCATCTGTGCAAGCATTGCATGGGGTTCCCCATTGCACGGTTCCCGGCGGGCCTTGTCCAGCAGGAATTCCCGGGCGTTGTCTGCGTCAGCGGGGTTGAGAAATCGCACATCCCAGAGCATATTCTGGATGCGCTCCATGCGGGTGTCATCCGAAAGGGTGAACAGCTCGTCGATGGTAACGCCGAAGTATGCCGACAGGGCGGGCAGCAGGGCGATATCCGGGGAGGCGGAATTGCGCTCCCATTTGCTGACGGCCTGAGCGGTCACGCCCAAATGCTCCGCCAGAGCCTCCTGGGTGACACCCTTGCGCTGGCGCAGGGCCTTGATCTGATTTCCAAGTTCCATTGTGGTTCTCCTTTGTTTCATTCGGTACCGTTGATATAAGCATAACGCAGCGGCAAGGGAAAAACAATGGCGGGGATTTCGGGTGGGTTCAACCGTCGGTTGAGCAGCTGCTTTCCATCATAAAGCAGTTCGGCTCGATGTCTTTTTCGCGCAGGTACTCCGTACCCCAGTCCCGGATGGCGGTGAGGATGGGCATCAGGCTGCGGCCCAGGTCGGTCATGGCGTATTCCACCCGGGGCGGGACCTCGGGGTAGACGGTGCGGGAGACAAGACCGTCGGATTCCAGCTCCCGCAGCTGCAGGGTCAGCATCCGGGGCGTGGCGGTGACGGCCTTTTGCAGCTGAGAAAAGCGCAGGGTCCCGGCGGACAGGTGCCAGAGGATCAGGGCCTTGTACTTTCCGCCGATCAGACCCAGGGTGGTTTCAACGGGGCAGATTTGATTCATAGGAAAACCTCCTGAATGAGAGTGGAGATTTGAGAGTGGAGAGTGGAGATCGGGAGAAAAATCTCCACTCTTCACGCTTCAATCTTCAATCTCAAAGTCACTATAAAACTTGATACCTGCTAACAAAATAGTGCATACTTGCGAAAAACGTATTTTATGATATGATGATAGCACAACCAAAGAAATCAGTCAACAAAGGAAGTGATTTTTATGAAAGTGAAATTCAATGTGACCGGCATGACCTGCGCCGCCTGCTCCGCGCGGGTGGAGAAGGTGACGAAGGCCGTCCCCGGCGTTGCAAATGCGGAGGTCAATCTGCTGGCCGGAAAGATGGTCGCTGAAGTGGAAAACGAGGCCGCCTGTGATCTGATCTGCAGAGCCGTCACCGATGCGGGCTACGGCGCGGCGGTGGACGACGGCAAGAAGAAGCCGGAAACGGCTCAGAAGGCTCCGGCGGAGGATGCCCTGAAGGAGATGAAGACCCGGATCATCTGGTCCGGCGTATTTCTGATCGTGCTGATGTATCTGACCATGGGCCACATGGTGGGTCTTCCCGCGCCCCACATCTTCCACGGATTGGAGAACGCGGCATTGTTCGCATTGGTCCAGTTTCTGCTGACTCTGCCCGCCGTATTCCTGAACCGGGCTTACTTCAGCAAGGGCCTGAAGGCCCTGTGGCACCGCAGTCCCAACATGGATTCCCTGATCGCCGTGGGCTCCGGCGCAAGTCTGATCTACGGCGTCGTGGCGCTACTGCGGATGACCTGGGCCATGGGCAATGATCACTGGGACATCGTGGAGCTGTACAGCAAGAACCTGTATTTTGAGTCCGCCGCCATGATCCTGACCCTGATCACCCTGGGTAAATTTCTGGAGACCAGGGCCAAGGGCAAGACCGGCGACGCCATCCGGCAGCTGATGGATCTGGCCCCCAAGACCGCCCTGGTTCGCCGGGACGGTGTGGAAACCGAGATCCCGGCCGATCAGGTCCGGGTGGGGGATATCGTCATCGTCAAGTCCGGCGGGCGCATCCCCGTGGACGGCACTGTGCTGGAGGGCCGGGCCTCGGTGGATCAGAGCGCTCTGACCGGCGAGAGCGTCCCCGTGGAGAAGGAGCCCGGCGATACCGTGGCCGCCGCCACCATCAACACCGCCGGATATCTGGAATTCCGGGCGGACAAGGTGGGCGAGGACACCACCCTCAGCCAGGTCATCCGCATGGTGGAGGAGGCCGGCGGCAGCAAGGCCCCCATCGCCCGGCTGGCCGACAAGATCGCGGGCATCTTCGTGCCCGTGGTCATGACCATCGCGGCTGCGGCCTTCGTGATCTGGATGCTCGCGGGACAGACCCTGGAATTCTCTCTGACCACCGCCATTGCGGTGCTGGTCATCTCCTGCCCCTGCGCGCTGGGTCTGGCGACTCCCGTGGCCATCATGGTGGGCACCGGACAGGGTGCGAAAATGGGCGTGCTGTTCAAGAACGCTGAGGCTCTGGAAAATCTGCATCATGTCAGCACCATCGTCCTGGACAAGACCGGCACCCTGACCACCGGAAAGCCCGAGGTCACGGACGTCCTCCCGGGTGACGCCACGGAATTCGTCCTGCTGCGGACCGCTGTGGCCCTGGAGGCCCGGTCCGAGCATCCCTTCGCCAAGGCCATTCTGGAGTACGCAAAGGAGAAGGAGATCTCCATCCGGGAAATCAGCGATTTCCAGACCCTGCCCGGACGGGGCGTCAAGGGCGTCTACAACGGTCAGACCGTCTACGGCGGCAACGCACGGCTCATGGAGGAGATCGGCGTTTCCGTGCCCGAATACCCCTTCCTGAGCGCTGCGGGCAAGACGCCATTGTATTTCGCCAATGCATCGGGCAAATATCTCGGCGCCATCGCCGCGGCGGATGTGCTGAAGGCCGATTCCGGAGAATCCGTCGAAGCTCTGAAAAAGCTGGGCCTGGATGTGGTCATGCTCACCGGCGACAACGAGAAGACCGCAAAGGCCATCGCAAAGCAGGCCGGGATCGACCATGTGATCCCCGATGTGCTGCCCGGTGACAAGGCCGGCGTCGTCGCCCGGTTCCAGGCAGACGGCAAGAAGGTCGCCATGGTGGGCGACGGCATCAACGACGCCCCCGCTCTGGTCACCGCCGATGTGGGCATCGCCATCGGTGCAGGTACCGACATTGCCATCGAGTCTGCGGATGTGGTCCTCATGTCCGGCAGCCTTTCCCAGGTGGCCGGAGCCGTGGAGCTGAGCCGGGCCACCATCAGGAATATCAAGGAGAACCTGTTCTGGGCCTTCTTCTACAACACTCTGGGCATCCCCGTCGCGGCGGGAGCCCTGTATCCCGCCTTTGGTTTGCAGCTGAGCCCCATGCTGGGCGCGGCCGCCATGAGCATGAGCAGCGTGTTCGTGGTCAGCAACGCTCTGCGGCTGCGCTTCTTCAAGCCCAGCCACACCCCGGCAGCTGCCGCAGCTCCTGCTGCGCAGACGGCGGAAGCGGTCATCGATGAGAACGCGCCCACCACCGTCATCGGCGTGGAGGGCATGATGTGCCACCACTGCACCGCCGCCGTGGAGAAGGCCTGCAAGGGCGTTCCCGGCGTGCTGGCCGCCGCCGCGGATCTGGAGAAAAAGCAGGTCACGGTCCGGGGCAATGCCGACCTGACCGCGCTGGAAAACGCCGTCATCGACGCCGGTTACACCATCCGAAGGTAACAAAACAGCATCAAATCCTTACGCCCGCCGGCAGCTCCGGCGGGCGATCTTTTTGCCGGTTCCTGGTCAGGGGTCGCGATTTCAGCGAAAAAGTACAGGGAAAATTGCACAAAAAATACCGGTTTGGCCAGTCATAACGGGGTTTGTTTACATAATAACGTTGACAAATGGTTACAAAATTGTTATACTTCATTTCGTTCGGTAAACATATTCACACACAAGGAGAATGGTTTATGAAACGTGTATTGACCTTTATGCTGGCTCTGCTGATGCTTCTGAGCATCCTGCCCGTGTCCGTCCGCGCGGACGAGATCGACACCGAGGACCCCATTGTGGATTACGGTGTTTTTATGGGCAATGACGGAGCCGGTATCATCGAGCCCATGGGCTCCGGCAAGGAGCTTACATACGAAATGGCGGATATCCCCGAGGGCGGCTCCTATAAGAACATGTCCGCCAGCCAGGAGATCATTGACCTGATCAAGGATTTCGAGGGCTTCAGCGCCACCGCCTACTGGGACAAAAAGCAGTGGACCGTGGGCTACGGCACCCGCTGCTCTGGCCCCGACGTCACGGTCACCAGAGCCGAGGCGGAAAAGCTCCTGCGGGAGATGATCGACGACGACTTCGAGCCCATCGTCAACAACTTCTGCAAGAAGAACGGCAAGCAGCCCACCCAGCAGCAGTTTGACGCCATGCTGGACCTAACCTTCAACAACGGCGGCAGCTGGACCACCGGCTCCGCAGTTCCCAACGTGGTCCTCAACCCCTCCACGGCCCTGGATGTGGTCAAGGGCTTCGGCGCCTGGAGCAGAAGCGGCGGCAGCGTCAGCTATGTCCACGTCAACCGCCGGATCCGGGAGGCTCTGATCTATCTGTACGGCGAGTACTACCTGGCCTACGGCGGACAGGACTGCAAGTCCGATCTGGAGATCGTCTCCAACGATGATCTGCCCCATTTCAAGGTCGTCATTTTCAAAACCAATTCCGGTACCCTGTCCACCGGCAAGACCGATTACGCGGCCTATTATCCTGTGGGCGACTACTACCGCTCCTTCATGGATGCAGAGCGTGACGGCTACTCCCTGGTCGGCTGGAAGATCACCCGCCGCAGCAACGAGAAGGTCAGCGACGGCGAGCGGCTCTCCATCTACGACAAGGTCGAGGAGAATCTGGAGCTGACTGCCGTCTGGGAGAAGGGCAATGTGACCGTGGATCCCGGCGAGCCTCCCGTTGACTTCGACGACCCCTTCGAGCCCACCGATCCAGAGCCCACTGAGCCCGGGATGGAGGAAATGCCCGATGTGGAGATCGACATGGACCGCCTTCCCTTCGTGGATGTTCCCGAGAATACCTGGTACCGGGATGCCGTCAGCTATGTCTACCGCAATGGCCTGATGAACGGCACCAGCGCCACCACCTTCACCCCCGGCGGCTCCATGACCCGCGGCATGCTGGTCACGGTGCTGTGGCGTCTCGACGGTGAAGTCCCCGTCTCCAATGAGGAGCGCGCCTGCTTCGAGGATATCGGCGGCGCCTGGTATACCGACGCTGTGGCCTGGGCCTACAGCAACGGCATCGTCAACGGCGTCAGCGCCACCCGTTTTGAGCCCAACCGGATCGTCACCCGTCAGGAGGCGGTCACCATCTTCCACCGCTACTGCGTGGATACCAGCCTGATGAGCGCGGGCTCCACCGCAGAGCTGAAGGGCTTCGCGGACAAGGATTCCGTCCAGGCCTGGGCCGGCGACGCTTTCGTCTGGGCTGTCAACACGGGCCTGATCGAGGGCTCCGTGAGCGGCGGTAAGGTCTATCTGAACCCCAACGATCATCTCAACCGCGCGCAGGCGGCCATCCTCCTGCAGCGCTGCGTAGAGGATATTCTGTAAAGATCTTTGCTCCCTGTGGTATCACGGGGAGCAAAAGTCCGTTTTAACGGACAATGCAAAAGGTAGAATACTGTCAGATAAACCGAAAGGGTGATGACAATGTATTCTATGAAGCATATTCGCGGCCATATCCAGGTGTTCGACCGAAACGGAAGATTCCTTTTCTCCGCGGACACGGAATGGGAGGCATTGGAGGAGCTGGAAAGCTATGAGGAATATTCGGCTTGATATCTGCTATGACGGCACCCGCTA
>JAFQSI010000239.1 GCA_017409645.1 Oscillospiraceae bacterium
GCAGCGGTCAGGGCCAGCGCCAGGACCAGACAAAGGATCTGTTTCATATCGATTACCTCCTGTCAGAATGCTGACGGAGCTAGTATTCCGCAGCCCTTCGCCGATAAACAAGGAATTTTTTCGAACCATGGAAAATTTTTGAATTTATCGATAGACTTATATCAAAAGATGGTGTATAATGGTATCGTCAAAATTAACTCTGAAAAGGAGATCGATTCTTATGAAGAAGCTGTCCGTCAAGAAGGGCTCCGAGTGCATGGCCTGCCTGCAGTGTGTTCAGGCCTGCTCCGAGGCTTTCTACAAGGAGAACGACGTCACCAAGTCCTGCATCCAGATCGTGGAGCGCAAGGGCGCTGCCAAGCCCATGGTCTGCACCCAGTGCGGTCTGTGTGCCAAGGCCTGCCCCAACGGCGCCATCACCCAGAATCCCAAGACCGGCGTGTACATGATCAGCAAGAAGCTCTGCACCGGCTGCGGCAAGTGCGCCGAGGCTTGCCCCTTCGGTCTGGTCATCGAGAACGAGAACGCCCCCGCTTCCAAGTGCATCGCCTGCGGCATCTGTGTCAAGGCCTGCCCCATGGAGGTCCTGGAGATCGTCGAGAAGTAATCGGATATCCCCATCAGCAGCCGGACGAAAGTCCGGCTGTTTTCAGTGTGTCGACAAAGACCAGTAGGGGAGGGTCATGACCCTCCCGCAGATTTTGCTCCGCAAAATCTGTTCGCCGTCAGGCGAAAAACAGCCTGATTTCCCTTCGGATAATCCGAAAAACTATGTTTTTCGGCGGGCGGGTCATGACCAGCCCCTACAGGGGATACCCAGCATGGGGGCGACAATCTGCACAGCCGGACGAAAGTCCGGCTGTTTTTGCCTTTTGTAACAATAATTTCACAGCGGTAACAATTGAAAACAAAATGAGTTTGTGGTACAATAAACCAGACTATACACCCGGAGGCGTTTATGTTGAATTTTACTGAATTTTCGAATCTGATTTCTGACAATATTCCTAATTTGAAGCTGGAGCGGGACTTCCCTCTGGCGAAGCTGACCTCCTTCCGCATCGGCGGTCCCGCCGCCCTGGCGGCCTTTCCCAAAACTGAGGAGGAGCTTTCCCGTCTGCTGAAGCTGTGCGCGGAGCAGGGCGTCGAGCCCGTCATCCTGGGCGCGGGCACCAATGTGCTGGCCCCCGACGCAGGGCTTGACAAGCTGGTCATCGTGCTGAAGGATGCCCTGGAGGGCATGGAGCAGGTCTGCGATACCTGCATCCGGGTCATGGCGGGCGTGACCATGTCCAGGGCCGCGGTTTTTGCCGCCGGTCTGAACCTGGGCGGTCTGGAATTCGCCCACGGCATCCCCGGCACCATCGGCGGCGGCGTGTACATGAACGCCGGTGCCTACGGCGGCGAGATCAAGGATGTCTGCACCCGGGTCCGGATCATGGAGCCTGACGGCACGGCCCGCTGGATCAGCAGGGAGGAGGCCGCCTTTTCCTACCGCCACTCATGCCTTGAGGACAATCCCTGGATCGTGGTGGCGGCGGAATTCGAGCTGACTCCCAGACCCGAAGCCGAGGTCTGGGCGAAGATGAAGGAGCTGATCGGCAAGCGCCGGGCCTCCCAGCCCCTGGACCTGCCCAGCGCCGGCTCCGCCTTCAAGCGGCCCGTGGGCGGCTATGCGGCGGCCCTCATCGATCAGACGGGCCTGAAGGGCTTCCGGATCGGCGGCGCCGCCGTCTCCGAGAAGCACGCGGGCTTCGTGGTGAATCTGGGCGGCGCCACCGCTGCCGATGTTCAGGAGCTGCTGCAGCAGGTGTCTGACAAGGTCTTTGACCGGACCGGCATCCGTCTGGAGCCGGAGGTCCGGATCTGGTGATGCGCAGAAGGATTGCTGCCGGGGCCATCGCGCTGGCCCTGACGCTGGCGCTGCCCGGCTGCGCCCGGCTCCCCCGGGAGACTGCTGCCCCGACGGTCCCGCAGACCACATACAGCGAGCCGACATGCCCCACCACCGTCCCGACGGTCCCCACGGTCCCGCCCACCACTGCCGTGACCACGGAGCCTGTGGTTTATGCGCCGGAGGATTTCGTCCGGGTCCTGGACCTGGTGCCCAATGCCCGGCAGCTGCTGTATTACGGGACGGAGGAGAACTTTACCGGACAGGTCATCTACGACTTTTCCGATGCATACCTGCGCTACGGAACGGCCTGCAAGCTGGCCGAAGCCGCCCGGGAGCTGGAGGAGCTGGGGCTTGGACTCCTGATCTGGGATGCATACCGCCCGGTGTCTGCCCAGGCCAGGCTTTTTGAAGCCTATCCCGACCCCAAATATGTCTCCAAGCCCGGCGTGGGGAACCAGAACCACTGCCGGGGCCGTGCGGTGGACCTGACGCTGTATGATCTGCAGACAGGGGAGGAGCTGGTCATGCCCACGGGCTTTGACGATTTTTCCGACCTGGCGGACCGGGATTACAGCGATGCGGATGAAGAAGCCGCCGCCAATGCGGCGCTCCTGGAGCAGGTCCTGGAGCGCCACGGCTTCCGGGGCTACCGGGGCGAGTGGTGGCATTTCAACGATACCGACGACTATCCCATCGAGGAAGTCTTTGAACCGACGAATTCTTGACCGAAAGGAGGTCCCCGTCATGGAATTATCCTTTTCCGGCAGGGCCAAGGCGGAGATCTGCCAGCAGCTGCCCCAGAAGCGCTGCTGCTGTCAGGCCATGGCCTTCGGCGTGCTGCTGTTTGCAAATACCTTCACCGATTCTCTGGTGCGCATCGTCACCGAGAGCCGGGAGTTTGCCCTCCTGCTGCCCAGGCTTTTCCGGAGGGCCTTCAAAATGGAATTTGATGAATTCCCCTCCATGGCCGCTCCGGGAAAGCTGGTCTTCCAGATCACCGATCCGGACAAGCTGGACTTCCTCCTGGACGCCTACGGCTTCGATCCGGACAATACCCTGGCGCTGCATGTGAATCTTTCCGTGCTGGAGGAGGAGTGCTGCCGGGTGCCCTTCCTGATGGGAGCCTTCCTGGTCGGCGGCTCGGTCACGGACCCCGGTAAGGGCTACCATCTGGAGATCGCCACCGGCCACCAGGCCGTGGGACGGGAGATGTATGCCCTGATGGAGGAGATTTTGGGCTTCTATCCCAAGCTGGCTGCCCGGGGTGCCAATACGATCCTCTATTTCAAGCAGAGCGACCAGATCAGCGAGGTGCTGTCCCGCCTGGGTGCCGTCGTGTGCGGCATGGGCATCATCGAGGCCAGACTTGAAAAGGAGCTGAACAACAAGGTCAACCGCCGGGTCAACTGTGATGGCGCCAACATCTCCAAGGTGGTGGAGGCGGCCCAGGCCCAGCTGACAGCCATCCGGATCCTGCGGGAGCGGGGACAGTTCGACCAGCTGCCCGGAAAGCTGAAGGAGGCGGCCTTAGCCCGGGAGACGGAGCCCGAGGCCAGCCTGACGGAGCTGGCGGCCATGATGGACCCGCCCATCACCAAGCCCGCCATGAACAACCGCATGAAAAAATTGATCCAGCTTGCCGGGGAGGGGAAGGTATGAGCTTCGTACATCTGCATGTCCACAGTGAATACAGCCTTCTGGACGGCGCCTGCCGGATCAGCGGCATGATGGACCGGGTCAGGGAACTGGGCCAGACGGCCATCGCCATCACCGACCACGGCGTCATGTACGGCTGTATCGATTTTTACAAGGCCGCCAAGGCCGCGGGCGTCAAGCCCATCATCGGCTGCGAGGTCTATGTCTGTCCCCGGAGGATGTCCGACCGGGTCCACGGCATCGACAATGAAGCGTACCATCTGGTGCTGCTGTGCGAGAACATGACCGGCTATGAGAATCTCTGCCAGATCGTGTCCCAGGCCCACACCCATGGTTTTTACGGCAAGCCCAGGGCGGACCTGGAGCTGCTGGAAAAATACCACGAGGGCCTGATCGCCCTCTCCGCCTGCCTCGCCGGTGCGGTGCCCCAGAGACTGCTGGGCAACGACTACGAGGGGGCAAAAAGCTACGCCCTGAATATGGCGAGGATCTTCGGCGAGGGCAATTTCTTCCTGGAGATGCAGGACCACGGCATCGACGAGCAGACCCCCGTGAACCAGGGCCTGCAGCGCATCGCCCGGGAGACGGGCCTGCCCATGGTCATCACCAACGACGCCCACTACCTGCGCCGGGAGGACGCCGAGATGCAGGATGTGCTGCTGTGCGTCCAGACCGGCAAGACCGTGGACGAGGAACACCGGATGCGGATGGAGCCCTACGGGGAATACTATCTGAAAAGCGAGGCGGAGCTGCTGGAGCGGTTCCCCGGTCAGCAGCAGGCCCTGGACAACACCGCCGCCATCGCTGAGCGGTGCAATGTGGAGTTCATCTTCAACCAGTACCATCTGCCCTCCTTCCCGGTGCCCGAGGGCTACAACTCTGAAAGCTACTTCCGCAAGCTCTGCTACGACGGCTTCGCGGAGCGTTACCCCAGCCCGCCGGAGAGCTATCTGGAGCGGCTCGAATACGAGATCGGCGTCATTTCCCGGATGGGCTATGTCAACTACTACCTGATCGTCTGGGATTTCATCCGCTATGCCAAGGAAAACGGCATCCCGGTGGGTCCCGGCCGTGGCTCCGGCGCGGCTTCCATCGTGGCGTATTGCATGCACATCACGGAAGTGGACCCCATGAAGTATGCCCTCATTTTCGAGCGGTTCCTGAATCCCGAGCGGGTCAGTATGCCCGATTTCGATACGGATTTCTGTCAGGAGCGCCGGGGCGAGGTCATCGAGTACGTCATGCGCAAGTATGGCGCGGATCATGTGGCCCAGATCGCCACCTTCGGCACCATGGCCGCAAGAGGCGCCATCCGGGATGTGGGCCGGGCCCTGAATTTTACCTACGCCGAAACCGATGTGGTTGCCAAGCTGGTGCCCACCACTCTGCATATCACATTGGACGAGGCCCTGAAGACCTCGCCCCAGCTCAAAGCCATGTACGACGAGGACGAGCGGGTCAAAAAGCTCATCGACACCGCCCGGAGCCTGGAGGGCATGCCGAGAAATACCTCCACCCACGCCGCCGGCGTGGTCATCACTGCCCGGCCCGTCTGCGACTATGTGCCCCTGAGCCGCAATGACGACACCATCGTCACCCAGTACACCATGACCACCATCGAGGAGCTGGGACTGCTGAAAATGGACTTTTTGGGCCTGCGGAACCTCACCGTCATCCACGACGCCGAGGAGCTGATCCGCAGACATACCCCCGGATTTTCCATCGATACCGTCCGGGACGATGACCCGGCCACCTTCAAAATGCTCACCGAGGGCAAGACCCAGGGCGTGTTCCAGCTGGAGAGCCAGGGCATGACCGGTGTGTGCGTGGGCATGAAGGCGGGCTCCATCGAGGACATCACGGCCATCGTGGCCCTCTACCGGCCCGGCCCCATGGACTCCATCCCGAAATTCATCGAAAACAAGCTCAACCACAAAAAAGTCACCTACAAATGCAAAGAGCTGGAGCCGATCCTGAAGGTCACCTACGGCTGCATCGTCTATCAGGAGCAGGTCATCGAGATCTTCCGGCAGCTGGGCGGCTACACCATGGGTCAGGCGGACAACATCCGCCGGGCCATCTCCAAGAAGAAAATGAAGATCATCGAGGCGGAGCGAAAGGTCTTCGTCTACGGTGATCCCGACAAGAATATCCCCGGCTGCGTGGGCAACGGCATCTCCGAATCCGTGGGCCAGAGCCTTTACGATGAGATCGTCGCCTTTGCCAACTACGCCTTCAACAAGGCCCACGCGGTGTGCTATGCCGTGGTGGCCTACCAGACTGCCTACCTCAAGTGCCACTATCCCAGAGAGTACATGGCGGCCCTGATGACCTCGGTGCTGGACAGCGCCGTGAAGGTCAGCGGCTACATCGCCGAATGCCGGGAGATGGGCATCCAGACCCTGCCCCCGGACATCAACGCGTCGGAGGACGTCTTCTCCGTCGAGGGGGAGAACATCCGCTTCGGCATGGCCGCAGTCAAGAACATCGGCCGCGGGCTCATCCGCAGCGTCGTTGCAAAGCGTCAAGAGGGCGGTCCCTTCCGTTCCCTGGAGGATTTCCTGACCCGGATGGGGGAGGGTGAGCTGAACAAGCGGGCGGTGGAAAACCTCATCAAATGCGGCGCGATGGACTGCTTCGGCAACCACCGCAGCGAGCTGTTGGCGGTCTACGAGAGCATGATGGACTCTTTGGCCATCTCCCGGAAGAAGAATCTGGAGGGCCAGCTGGGGCTGTTCGGCATGCTCGAGGACGACGACCCCTCCACCTCCATCCCCATCCCGAAGCTGCCGGAGATCTCCGCCGCGGACCGGATGGCCATGGAGAAGGAGACGACGGGCCTTTACCTGAGCGGCCACCCCATGGACGATTACCGGGCGCTGCTGAAGCATACCCGCGTGGTGCCCATCGGTACCCTGATGGACGGCGAGGGCCGGTATCAGGACGACCAGATCATGTCCGTGGCGGGCATCGTCCAGACGGTGAAGATGAAGACCACCCGGTCGGGCTCCATGATGGCCTACATCACTCTGGAGGACGACACCGCCGCCATCGAGATGCTGGCCTTCTCCAATGTGCTGAGCCAGTACGGCGGCTATCTGAAGGAGAACAGCCCCGTGGTCATCACGGGCCGGCTTTCCCTGCGGGACGACAAGGACCCCCAGATCGTCATCAACCGGGCCCGGCCCATGTCGGATTTTGAGGGCGGTCCTCCGCCGGAGCCGGAGGAGGAGCGTTATGGCTCCGCCCCCCGGGGGCCGCAGATCATCCCCGGAAATACGCTGTATCTGCAGCTGACCGGCGAAAGCGATCCCAGATTCCGGAAGGTCAGGGCCATCGTGAACATGTTCCCCGGCGACGGCGTGGTGAAGGTCTTCTTCGCCGACACCCGGCGCATGCGGGGCGCCCGGGCGGCCTTCGACAGCCGGATGCTCGACGAGCTGCGCAATGTGCTGGGAAGCGCAAATGTTGTTGTAAAATAACTTCCATTTTGAAAGAATATGTGGTATCATAACCATTTGGAAGGGAGGCGAAATGCCGTGAAAATCTTCAAACGAATGGTCGGTGCGGCTGTCTGCGCCGCCCTGGCTGTGAGCCTGAGCGGCTGCGTGATGACGGTGGATCAGATGTACGTTCCGCCCCGCCGCTCGGAAAGCTATCAGAATCTGCAGGCCGTCATGGACGAGTTCATGGAGGGCCTGGAATACTGCGCCCCCATCACCGGCGAGAACCAGCAGACGGTCCAGATGGCCGACCTGGACGGCGACGGCATGAAGGAGGTCGTGGTCTTCGTCAAGGGAAATGACGAGAACCCCCTGAAGGTCCTGGTCTTCCGGATGGAGGACGGGGAATATGTGCCGCTGACCGTGATCGAATCCACCGGCACGGCCTACGACCAGGTGGAATACATCCAGATGGACGGCAGGCCCGGCCTGGAGCTGGTGGTGGGAAGGCAGGTCAGTGAGCAGGTGATGCGGAACCTGACCGTCTACCGCTTCTCCGGCGGACAGCCGGAGCAGCTGCTGACGGTGAATTACCACAAGTATTTGGCCCTGGATATGAACAAGGACGGGCTGGGGGACCTGTTCGTCCTGCGTCCCGGCCGGACCGACACCGACTGCGGTGTGGTGGAGCTTTACGCCGCCCCGGACGGCACCATCGCCCGGTCTGCGGAGGTCAGCCTGTCCCAGCCGGTGGGCCAGCTCAAGCGGATCATGACCGGCTCCCTCCACGGAGGCGAGCGGGCTGTATTCGCAGCCAGCACGGTGGACGCGGAGACCATCGTCACCGACGTCTACGCCCTGGTGGACGGCACCCTGACCAATGTGTCCATGTCCAATGAATCCGGCACCAGCGTCAAGACCGTCCGGAATTACTATGTCTACGCCGAGGATATCGACGGCGACAGCATCCTGGAGCTGCCCAGCCTGATCTCCATGCGCTGGCCCATGGAGGGCCGCAGCCTGGAGGAGCGGGAGCATCTGATCCGCTGGTACGCCCTGGGAGCCGACGGCTCCGAGCATGACAAGCGCTTCACCTACCACAACTATCTCCAGGGCTGGTACATGGAGGTGGACGGGGATCTGGTGGGCAGGCTCTGCGTGATGCCCGAGGACACGGGCCGCTTCGCCTTCTGCCTGTGGGACCGGAATTTCGAGCAGCTGAGCAGGCTCTGGACCGTGCATGTGCTGACAGGCGAGGACCGGTCCAGCGTGGCCGCGGAGGACGGCCGCTTCGTGCTGTTCAAGACCGATAATGTGGTCTACGCAGCCCGCCTGGAGGACGGGGCCCTGGAGGCCGGGATCACCCAGGATAAATTGATCAACAGCTTTTTCCTGATCCAGTCGGATTGGAAAACGGGAGAAATGTGAGGAAATAGATGAAAAAAGTTTTGATTCTGGAAGATGAGGTCAACATCCGCTCCTTCGTGGTCATCAATCTGGAGCGGGCCGGCTACTACCCGATCGAGGCCGGCACCGGCGCCGAGGCCCTCCAGCGGATCCGGGAGAATCCCGACATCGGCGTGGCCATCCTGGACGTGATGCTGCCGGACATCGACGGCTTCGAGGTCTGCCGCAGCATCCGGGCCAACAACAAGCGCATGGGCATCATCATGCTCACCGCCCGGACCCAGGAGATGGACAAGGTCACCGGCCTGATGACCGGTGCCGACGACTATGTGACCAAGCCCTTTTCCCCTGCGGAGCTGACGGCCCGCATCGACGCCCTCTACCGCCGCATCGGCGGCGACGATCTGGCGTCCAGCGAGCTGCTGACCCAGGGACCCTTTGTGATGAATACCCGCAACCACACCCTGGAGAAGGCGGGAAACCGGATCCGGCTGACCCAGGTGGAGTACGCCATCCTGAAGCTTTTCATGCAGAATCCGGGCCGGGCCCTGAGCCGGGAGGACATCCTCTCCGCCGTCTGGGGCCGGGAGTACGAGGGGGAGCTGAAGATCGTGGACGTGAACATCCGCCGTCTGCGCATCAAGATCGAGGACGACACCGCCAACCCCACCTACATCACCACGGTTTGGGGCTACGGCTATAAGTGGGGCGCATGAAGAAGAGATTTCAGCCGCTGATCAAGGTCACGGGCCTGCGCCGCCGGTGGCTGATCAACACACTGTGCGTGGTGCTGCCGCTGGCCATCGTGTGTGTGTTTGCGGTGACGGCATCCTTTGCGGCTTATTACTATTCCGGCATGGAGTCGGACCTGCGCTACCGGGCCAGGACCACCACGGACTTCTTCGCCGAGAACATGATCGTGGACTACAACGCCTACTACAAATCCTGCGTCAAGTATGCCCAGACCTACGAGGACCGCAACTCCATCGAGCTGCAGTTCATCAATGCCGAGGGCAGGCTCGTGGCCTCCTCCTACGGACCCTGGGCCGGAGATTCCCCCCGGACCAATGAGATCCGGGAGGCCATGGAAACCCGGACCCAGCGGGCCTATGTGGGAAAGGACGACAACACCGGCGAGCATATCATGGCGGTGTCCAGCCCCATGGTCTACTCCAACGGCGAGGTCATCGGCGTGCTGCGCTTCGTCACGGGCACACGGGTCATGCACATGCAGATCACCTTCATCGGCCTGATCGCCCTGGTGTTCTTTACGGTATTCGTCCTGATTATCGTACTTTTGACAAATTATTATATCCATACAGTCCTGGTGCCGGTGGCGGATATCACCGAGAAGGCCCAGCGCATCGCAACGGGCAGCTACGGCATCCAGATCACCGAGCGGTACAACGATGAGATCGGCATCCTGGCGGACACCATCAACGAGATGTCCAACAAGATCAGCCAGAACGAGAAGGTCCAGACGGACTTCATCTCCAGCCTTTCCCACGAGCTGCGCACCCCGCTGACGGCCATCACCGGCTGGACGGAGACGCTGATGTCCGACGAGAGCCTGAGCCGGGAGACCCGCCGGGGCATGGACATCATCCTGCGCGAGAGCAAGCGCCTGACCGAAATGGTCCTGGGTCTGCTGGAATTTTCCCGGATCGAGGGAGACCGGATGACCCTGAACGTGGAGATGGCGGACATCCGGGCGGAATTTGAGGACACGGTCTTCATGTACGGCTCCCGGCTCAAGCAGCAGGGCATCACCCTGAACTACATCGACATCGACCAGGACGTCCCCGAGATCCCCTGCGACCCCAAGCGTCTGCGTCAGGTGTTCCTGAACATCCTGGACAACGCAGCCAAGCACGGCGGCGGAACGGTCATCGATGCGTTCATCCGCTGCTCGGACACCGACATCATCATCTCCATCCGGGACTACGGCCCCGGCATCCCGGAGGACGAGCTTCCTCTGGTCAAGAAGAAATTTTACAAGGGCAGCTCCAAGGCCCGCGGCACCGGCATCGGCCTGGCGGTCTGCGACGAGATCGTCACCATGCACAACGGCACCCTGTCTCTGAGCAACGCCGAGGGCGGCGGCACACTGGTGCGGATCTGCCTGCCCCTGGAATAAAAATTGAGGAACCCTGATTTATGGCAAAAAAAGAAACCTGCAATTCCTGTGAACAATTCAAGACCATGATCGGCGGACAGGCCCTTCTCGAGGGCATCCTGATGCGCGGCCCCGAGAAGGACGCCATCGTCTGCCGGACGAAGGAGGGCCTGAAGCTGGAGGTCAGCGACCGGAAGCTCCCCAGAGAGGGCAGCCCCCTGCGCTGGCCCCTGATCCGGGGCGTGGTCAACTTCTTCGACTCCCAGGTCACCGGCGTCCGGGCCATCATGAAGAGCGCGGACCTGAACCCCGACGGGGAGCTGAGCGAGGAGCCCTCCAAGCTGGACCTTTGGCTGGAAAAGAAGCTGGGCAATGAAAAATTTGAGCGGTTCATCATCTCGTGTACCGTGGCGGTGAGTCTGCTGCTGTCCATCGGCTTGTTTTTCCTGCTGCCCATGATCATCAGCGGCTTCTTTGACGGCGTCGTTGAAAGCATGGTGGTCATCCATCTCATCGAGGGACTGGTGCGCATGGTCATCTTCATGCTCTACATGCTCCTGGTATCCCGGATGAATGAGATGAAACGGGTCTTCGCCTACCACGGCGCGGAACACAAGACCATCCGCTGCTATGAGGCACGGCTCCCACTGACGGTGGAGAACGTCCGGACCCAGTCCCGGATGCATCCGCGCTGCGGCACCAGCTTTCTGCTGGTGGTGATGGTCCTGTCCATCCTGGTGTTCAGCGTGGCGGCCTCTGCGCTGGTGGAGGCAGTGCCCGCCCTGGCGGCCATGGAGGGTACCTTCCGGTACCGCCTGATCATGATCGTCTTCAAGCTCCTGCTTCTGCCCCTGATTGTTTCCATCGCCTATGAGATCAATCGCTGGGTGGGCAGGCACGACAATGCTTTCACCCGCATCCTGACGGCCCCCGGCCTGTGGATGCAGAATTTCACCACCAACGAGCCGGATGATACCATGATCGAGGTGGCCATCACCGCCGTCAATGCGGTGCTTCCTGAAAAGGAGGGCTCCGATCAATGGTAAAGAAGTATTCCGAGCTGTACCGGGAAACCAGAAAGGCCCTGCTCCCCATCGACGGGCCCCATCAGGCCGGAGCCACCGCCAGGGAGCTGCTGCAGCTGGCTTCGGGCAAATCCGCCGCGGAGCTGCTGGCCGACGGCGAAAAGTTCGCCGACGCTTCCGTCTGCAATGCCCTGGAAGCCTATGTGCAGCGGATGGAGAAGGGCGAGCCCCTGGCCTACATCCTGGGCGAGTGGGAATTTTACGGCCTGAAGCTCTTCGTGACCCCCGATGTGCTGATCCCCCGGGACGATACCGTGGCGGTCACCGAGATCGCCATCCGGCAGGCGCTGTTCCTGGACCCCAATCCCAGGATCCTGGACCTCTGCACCGGCTCCGGCTGCATCGGCCTGGCCATCGCGTCCCGGGTCAAGGACGCCAAGGTCACTCTGGCGGATCTGAGCCGGGAGGCTCTTGCCGTCGCCAAGAAGAATGTGACCCTGCATCATATGACCGGCCGCGTTTCCTGCGTCCAGGCGGACGCCATGGCGGATCCCCCGTCCTTCCTGGGCCAGTTCGACATGATCGTCTCGAACCCGCCCTATATCGATGCGAAGGATATGCAGACGCTGGAAATCAGTGTCAGGGATTTTGAACCCCATATGGCCCTCTCCGGCGGTGAGGATGGGCTGGACTTTTACCGCTCCATCACGGAGAAATACCGCCAGAATCTGAAGCCCGGCGGCTACCTCTGCTACGAATTCGGCGAGGACCAGGGCGACAGTGTGTGTCAGATCCTCGCGGCGAACGGCTTCGCCGTCCGTCAGCGGGTCAAGGATTATAATGGAACCGAGCGGGCGGTCATCGCCCAATACTGTGCAGAGGAGTAATGCGATATGGCAAAGAAGACCGGCGCCTATGAAGCGCCTTCCCCCGCAAGCGATAAGAAAAAAGCACTGGACACCGCCATTGCCCAGATCGAGAAGACCTTCGGCAAGGGCGCGGTCATGCGTCTGGGCGACAAGCCCGAGATGAACGTGGAGGCCATCCCCACCGGCTCCCTGGCGCTGGACGCCGCCCTCGGCATCGGTGGTGTGCCCAAGGGCCGTATCATCGAGATCTACGGACCTGAGTCCTCCGGTAAGACCACCCTGGCCCTGCACATCCTGGCCCAGGCTCAGAAGATGGGCGGCGAGGTGGCCTTCGTGGACGCCGAGCATGCCCTGGACCCCGTCTACGCCGCTGCGCTGGGCGTGGATACCGACTCCATGCTGGTGTCCCAGCCTGACACCGGTGAGCAGGCCCTGGAGATCACCGACGCCCTGGTCCGCTCCGGCGCCGTGGACGCCGTGGTCGTCGACTCCGTCGCCGCTCTGACCCCCCGGGCCGAGATCGAGGGCGAGATGGGCGACACCTTCGTGGGCCTCCAGGCCAGACTCATGTCCCAGGCTCTGCGTAAGCTGGCCGGCACC
>JAFQSI010000240.1 GCA_017409645.1 Oscillospiraceae bacterium
GGCTACGAGGGCAACGAGGAGGAGACGGCCAAGAACTGGCGGGACGGCTTCTACCACACCGGCGACGTGGCCTGGAAGGATGAGGACGGCTTCTACTGGTATGTGGGCCGTGCCGACGACGTCATCAAGTCCTCCGGCTACCGGATCGGACCCTTCGAGATCGAGTCCACCATCATGGAGCTGCCCTACGTCCTCGAGTGCGGCGTCTCCGCCGCTCCCGACCCCGTCCGTGGACAGGTGGTCAAGGCCTCCATCGTGCTGCTTCCCGGCACCGAGGGCACCGAGGAGCTGAAGAAGGAGATCCAGAACTACGTCAAGAAGCGTACCGCTCCTTATAAGTACCCGAGGATCGTGGTCTTCAAGGACGAGCTGCCCAAGACGGTCAGCGGTAAGATCATCAGAAAGAAACTGTAACGTTAACCCGTAGGGGCGAGCCTTTCTCGCCCGCGGGCGACCGAGGGTCGCCCCTACACCCCATGTTTAGGATGGAAACAACCATGGAACACAAACGCTTAACCCTCTTCGCCGGTCATTACGGCAGCGGCAAGACGAACATTGCCGTCAACTATGCTTTGAAGCTGGCCGCGGAGGGGAAGCAGGTCTGCATTGCGGATCTGGACATCGTCAATCCCTATTTCCGCACCAAGGATTCCGCAGCGGTCCTGGAGGCGGCGGGGGTCCATCTGATCTCTCCCCAGTTTGCCAACTCCAACGTGGATCTGCCCGCCCTGCCCGCCGAGGCCTACCGGCTGGTGACGGACAAGTCGATCTACGGCATCATGGACATCGGCGGCGACGACCGGGGCGCCTATGCCCTGGGCCGGTATGTCCCCTCCATCCTGGAGGAGGGCAACTACCGGATGATCTTCGTGGCCAATGCCAGCCGCCCTCTGACGAGAACGCCGGAGGATGCACTGGAGGTCATGTATGAGATCGAGGCCGCCTGCGGCCTGAAGTTCACGGACCTCATCAACAACACAAACTTAGGCGACCTGACCACCCCCGAAACGGTCCTGGGCGCCGCAGAATATATGGAAAAGCTCAGCAGCTTAAGCGGCCTGCCCATCTTCGCCACCACGGCCCGGGCAGATGTGGCCGCAGCGCTGGATATTCCCGACGTCCTGCCCCTTACCTTGCAGGAAAAATACTTCGATTTACCTTCCCAGAAGCCGGGCAACCGACCTCTGTGGGGATAAAAATACCTCAGGAGGAATTGAAATGGCAAAAGTTTCGTTCAACACCGATCTGTGCAAGGGCTGCGGCCTGTGTGTCAGCGCCTGCCCCAAGAAGTGCCTCGCCATCGACACCAACCAGATCAACAAGAAAGGCTACTCTCCCGCTGTGATGACCGATCAGGAGAAGTGCATCGGCTGCGCCTTCTGCGCCACCATGTGCCCCGACTGCATCATCACTGTGGAGAAATAAGGAGGAACACACCATGGCTGAACTCGTTTTGATGAAGGGCAACGAGGCCATCGCAGAAGCTGCGATCCGGGCCGGCTGCCGCCACTACTTCGGTTATCCCATCACCCCCCAGACGGAGATCGCCGCCTACATGGCGAAAAAGATGCCCAAGATCGGCGGCGTCTTCCTCCAGGCAGAGTCTGAGGTGGCTTCCATCAACATGGTCTACGGCGCTGCCGCCACCGGCTGCAGAGTCATGACCTCCTCCTCCTCTCCCGGAATCTCCCTGAAGGCCGAGGGTCTGAGCTACATCGCCGGTTCCGACGTTCCTGCGCTGGTGGTCAACGTCCAGCGCGGCGGCCCCGGCCTGGGCGGCATCCAGCCCAGCCAGTCCGACTACTTCCAGGCCACCAAGGGCGGCGGTCACGGTGACTACCGGATGATCGTCCTGGCTCCTGCCTCCGTCCAGGAGATGGCATCCCTGACCATCAAGGGCTTCAACCTGGCGGACAAGTACCGCATGACCTCCATGATCCTGGCTGACGGCACCATCGGTCAGATGATGGAGCCCATCTCCTTCGAGGACGCCGAGATCGAGAAGTACGAAAAGCCCTGGGCCCTGACCGGTCACGAGAACAAGCGCAAGCACAACATCGTCAACTCCCTGTACCTGCAGCCCGATGCTCTGGAGAAGACCAACTTCGAGCGCTATGAGCGCTACAAGGTGGTCGAGGAGAACGAGCCCATGTGGGAGGAGTACATGATGGAGGACGCTGAGATTTGCGTCGTGGCCTTCGGCATCGCCTCCCGCGTCGCCAAGAACGCCGTGGTCGCCGCCCGCGCCGAGGGCATCAAGGTCGGCCTGATCCGGCCCATCACCCTCTGGCCCTTCCCCACCAAGGCCCTCCGCGCCGCCGCTGTCAAGTGCAAGGCCTTCGTTTCCGTGGAGCTGAACATGGGTCAGATGATCGAGGATGTCCGCCTCGCCACCGAGTGCAAGCGGCCCGTCACCCTGTGCAACCGGGCCGGCGGCATGATCCCCAGCCCCGACCAGGTGCTGGAAAGCATCCGTGCCGCTCAGAAAGGAGAATGATCAACATGGCTGTTGTTTTTGAGAAACCCAAGGCACTGACCAATGTGCCCCTGCATTACTGCCCCGGCTGCCCCCACGGCATCATCCACCGTCTGGTGGCGGAAGCCATCGACGAGCTGGGCATCGAGGGCAAGACCATCGGCGTGGCCCCCGTCGGCTGTGCCGTTATGGCCTATGACTACTTCGCCTGTGACATGATCGAGGCTGCCCACGGCCGCGCCCCTGCCACCGCCACCGGCATCAAGCGCTGCCGCCCCGACAACATCGTCTTCACCTACCAGGGCGACGGCGACCTGGCCTCCATCGGCATGGCCGAGACGGTCCACTCCGCTGCCCGTAATGAGAACATCACCGTCATCTTCGTCAACAATGCCATCTACGGTATGACCGGCGGCCAGATGGCTCCCACCTCCCTTCCCGGTCAGGTGACCCAGACCTCCCCCTACGGCCGCGACGTCAACCACTGCGGCTGGCCCATCAAGGTTTCCGAGATGCTGGCCACCCTGGAGGGTCCCGAGTACATCGCCCGCGTGGCCGTGAACAACGTCAAGAACGTCAACAATGCCAAGAAGGCCATCAAGAAGGCCTTCCAGAACCAGATCGAGGGCAAGGGCTTCTCCCTGGTCGAGGTCGTCTCCGCCTGTCCCACCAACTGGGGCATGACCCCCCAGAAGGCTCTGGAGTGGGTCGAGAGCGACATGCTGCCCTACTATCCCATCGGCGTCTACAAGGACCGCACCGCTGCAAAGGAGGGCAAGTAATATGGCTGCAACTTCCATTCTGCTGGCCGGCTTCGGCGGCCAGGGCGTTCTGTTCGCCGGTAAGTTCCTGGCCTACAAGGGCCTGTCCCAGGGCAAGCAGCTTTCCTGGCTGCCCTCCTACGGCCCCGAGATGCGCGGCGGCACCGCCAACTGCTCCGTCATCCTGTCCGACACCCCCGTGGGCAGCCCCATCATCACGGAGCCCGATGTGCTGGTGGCCATGAACCTGCCTTCCCTGCAGAAGTTCGTGAACTCCGTGGTCCCCGGCGGCAAGATCATCCTGGACTCCACCCTGATCGACGCCAAGGTCGAGCGCGACGACATCGAGGTCTTCTATGTCCCCGCGACCCAGCTGGCCAAGGACGCAGGCTTCGCCACCCTGTCCAACATGATCCTCACCGGCAAGGTGCTGAAGGAGATCGACATCGTCTCCTATGAGGGCAACAAGGAGACTCTGGAGTCCTTCATCCCCGCCAAGAAGGCCGGCCTGATCGACATGAACCTGAAGGCCCTGCAGATCGGCTACGAGCTGTGATTTAAAAATGAAAACGGTAGGGGAGGGTCATGACCCTCCCGCCGAAATTCGCAGAATTTCGGTTGTCCTTCCGGGGCAATACCATTGTTCGCCTGACGGCGAAGTGATTTTGCTGCACAAAATCACCGGGAGGGTCATGACCCTCCCCTACGGCGTTCAGCCGTTTCCGACATTCCATTGAAAGGAAGCGTTTTCCATGCTTGATATCAAAATCACCAGAACCGAGACCCCCAAGGAAAAGCCCGCTGCGGGCCAGAAGCTGGGCTTCGGCAAGATCTTCACCGATCACATGTTTGTCATGAACTACACCGAGGGCCAGGGCTGGCACGATCCCCGGGTGGTCCCCTTCCAGAATATCTCCCTGTCTCCCGCCGCCATGGTCTACCACTACGGCCAGGAGATGTTCGAGGGCCTGAAGGCCTACAAGGGCGCGGACGGCGAGGTCTACCTGTTCCGTCCCGACATGAACGCCAAGCGCACCAACGCCTCCAACGAGCGTCTGGTGATCCCCGAGCTGCCCGAGGAGGACTTTGTCCAGGCCGTCAAGGCTGTGGTGGATGTGGACCGGGACTGGGTCCCCACCGAGCCCGGCACTTCTCTGTACATCCGCCCCTTCATCATCGCCACCGATGAGTTCCTGGGCGTTGCCCCCTCCAAGACCTACCTGTTCATGATCATCCTGTCCCCCAGCGGCGCCTACTACGAAAGCGGTCTGGCTCCCGTGGGTATCTGGATCGAAGATGAATACGTCCGGGCTGTCCGTGGCGGCATCGGCTTTGCTAAGACCGGCGGTAACTATGCCGCATCTCTGATTGCTCAGCAGAAGGCTCAC
>JAFQSI010000241.1 GCA_017409645.1 Oscillospiraceae bacterium
CCGTGATTCCGAGGCCAAGCGCCTGGGCGTGAAGCGTGCTGATGGTCAGTTCGTTCTGGCCGGCAACATCCTGGTTCGCCAGAGAGGCACCCACATCCATCCCGGCGTCAATGTCGGCATCGGCAGCGATGACACCCTGTTCGCTCTGGTTGACGGTACCGTCCGTTTCGAGCGCAAGGGCAAGGATCGCAGACAGTGCTCCGTTTACGCTGCACAGTAATCTAAGTCTTAAGCGAAGGGCTGTTGCAAAAACTTGCAACAGCCCTTTTTGCACATAATAGGAACAGATTGTAGAGTGAAGATTGGAGAGTGGAGATGGGGGATGATCTCAACTCTCCACTCTCCAATCTCCACTCTCTCAAAGGAGGAAAACTATGTTTGTAGATAAAGTACGCATTACGGTCATCGGCGGTCGCGGCGGCGACGGTGCGGTGGCCTTCCATCGGGAGAAGTATGTGGCCTCCGGCGGTCCCGACGGCGGCGACGGCGGTCACGGCGGCAGCGTTATCCTGCGGGTGGACGACAACCTGACCACCCTGCTGGATTTCCGTTACAAGCGCAAGTATCAGGCCGGCTCCGGCGTCAACGGCATGGGCCGGAAGATGGCCGGCAAGCGGGGCGAGCCCCTGATCATCAAGGTCCCCCGGGGCACCGTGGTCCGGGACGCCGAGACGAATCAGATCATTGTGGATATGTCCACCGGCGAGGACTATGTCATCGCCAAGGGCGGCCGCGGCGGCTGGGGCAACAGCCACTACGCCACCGCCACCCGTCAGGTCCCCCGGTTCGCCAAGTCCGGCCGCAAGGGCGAGGAAAAAGACATCATCCTGGAGCTGAAGCTGCTGGCGGACGTGGGCCTGGTTGGCTTCCCCAACGTGGGCAAGTCCACCCTGCTGAGTGTCACCTCCAACGCCCGGCCCAAGATCGCCAACTATCATTTTACCACCCTGTTCCCCAATCTGGGCGTCATCTATGTGGAGGAGGGCGTCTCCTTCGTCATGGCCGACATCCCCGGCATCATCGAGGGCGCCGCTGGGGGCGCGGGCCTGGGCCACGATTTCCTGCGGCACATCGATCGCTGCCGCTTGCTGGTCCATGTGATCGACGTTTCCGGCTCCGAGGGCCGGGACCCCGTGGAGGATTTTGACGCCATCTGCGCCGAGCTGAAGGACTACAGCGTGGATCTGAGCAACCGGCCCATGATCGTCGCCGCCAACAAGCTGGACATCATGGATCCCGAGTCCGACAACCTGCAGCGTCTGCGCGAGCGGGTGGAGGCCGAGGGGATCGAGCTGTATGAGATCTCCGCCGGTACCACCCAGGGCACCCGCCAGCTCATGCGGGTGGTGGCCGAGAAGCTGAAGACCCTGCCCCCCGTGACCATCTATGAGCCCGAGTACGTGGCCCCCATGCCCCTGGCCGGGGATCCCTCGGAGCTTACCATCGAGCATCTGGGTAGCACCTGGGTCATCACCGGCAAGTGGCTGGAGAATCTGATCCTGGATATCAATTTCGACGATTACGAGGCGAGAAACTACTTCGACCTGCTCCTGCGCCGGTCGGGCCTGTTCACCCGTCTGGAGGAGATGGGGATCGCCGACGGCGACACCGTGGATATTTACGATTTCGAATTCGAATATCAGCGGTAAGACCGAAGGCAGCCCGATAAACAACGCTGATCTTTATCGATTTCACAACCTGTCCATCAAAACAGGCGTTCCGCAGCTTTTTCTGCGGAACGCCTGTTTTGCGCAACCGATTGCACAGAATGGTACATAAAATGTTAAAAATAGTAAAATAACCTTTGCATATTTCGACTGCCTTTGCTATAATGAAAAAAACAAATCGTGATATTCCGGTCATCCGGAGAAATCCGAGCATTGGAGGCGGCAGCTATGATCAGCAATCTGAATCAGCTTTCATTTCAGGCCTACGGCACCATCGAATCCGAACGGATCCGGGGCCGGGAAACGGGCCAGAAGGGGCAGAACCGGCAGATCCGGGAACTGAACCGGGGCGAGTGTCCGGTGCTGGTTTGCCAGTCGGAGATCTGGCTGCGCAACAATTCCGACATGACTGTCCTCTCCGTGGAGGAGGAGGGCGGGGCCTACCATCACTTCTACCTGGACAAGGGCGTGTGCATCAAGCCCGGCGTCCGGTTTGCCGTGCATCCCTATCAGACCCGCTCCTCTGTGGAGATGACCTACAACGAGGAGCCCCGGGAGGTGGATCGGCTGAACGCCGGGGACGAGTTCCGGCTCCGCCGCCAGATCCAGATCAGCAGCATCTACACCTTCTTCTACCAGGAGAAGGAGAAGGGCTTCACCTTCCCCGGTGAGACGCACGCGCCCCTGGAGCTGACCTATGTGGACAAGGGCACGCTGCACTCCGTGGCTGACGGAAAGGACATCCTGCTCGAGCAGGGGGATCTGGTCCTGTACGGGCCCAACCAGTGGCACATGCAGTATGCCGACGTGGATATGAGCCCCAGCTACATCACCATCACCTTCGATCTGGCCGGTGAGTATCCGCCGGAGCTGATCAACCGGAAGTACGCCATCCCCCAGACGGCCGTGCCGGTGCTGCAGCAGATGCTCCGGGAGATGGACCGGATGGACGCCTTCTCGCCGGATATGATCATCTGCCTGCTGCAGCAGCTTCTGCTGGAGCTTCTGCGGGAGCGGATCGCGCCGACGGGCACCAGACTGCGGACCACCAATGCGGTCAACTCTGAAAATGAGATCATCCGCCGGGCCCAGCAGTTCATCTCCGAGCATGTCCGGGAAAAGCTGACGGTGCCCCTGGTGGCCCGGCATGTGGATGTGTCCCCCAGCTATCTGACGGCCCTGTTCCGCAAGAATCTGCAGATCTCCCCCGGCGAGTACGTCCGCCGGATCAAGCTCCAGGAGAGCAAGCAGATGATCCGGGAGGACAACATGAACTTCACCGAGATCGCCGCTGCGCTGCAGTATTCCACCGTTCACCATTTCTCCCGCCAGTTCAAGGACAAATTCGGCATCACCCCCACGGAGTACGCCAAGTCCGTGCGGTAATGGTACAGATAACGGCCCCACCAAAGGTGGGGCCGTTTTGATTGTCAGATCAGCTCTGCAAGCTCCTTGACCAGCCGCTCGGTGTCGGTCCAGCCGATGCAGGGGTCGGTGATGGATTTGCCGTAGATATGCTCGCCGATCTTCTGGGAGCCGTTCTCCAGATAGGATTCGATCATGAAGCCCTTGACCATGCCGCGGATCCGGGGGTCGTGGCGGCAGGAGTGGAGGACCTCCTTGCAGATCCGGGGCTGCTCGGCGTACTTCTTGGCGGAATTGGAGTGGTTGGCGTCCACGATCAGGGCGGGGTTCTTCAGATTTTTCGCCATGTAGGCCTGATACAGGTGTTCCAGATCCTCAAAGTGGTAGTTGGGGATGGCCTCACCGTGCCGGTTGACATAACCCCGGAGGATGGCGTGGGACAGGTCGTTGCCCGCCGTTTCCACCTCCCAGCCCCGGTAGATGAAGGTGTGCTGCCGCTGGGCCGCCAGGATGGAGTTGAGCATGACGGAGATGTCGCCGCTGGTGGGGTTCTTCATGCCCACGGGCACGGCGATGCCGGAGGAGGTCAGCCGATGTTCCTGGTTCTCCACGCTCCGGGCGCCCACGGCCACATAGGACAGCAGGTCGGAAAGGTAGCGGTAATTGTCGGGATAGAGCATCTCGTCGGCGGTGGAAAGGCCGGTGTTCGCCAGCACGTTGGTGTGGAGCCGCCGGATGGCGATGACGCCCTCGAGCATATCCTCGTGCCGCTCCGGGTCCGGCTGGTGCAAAAGACCCTTGTAGCCCTCGCCGGTGGTCCGGGGCTTGTTGGTGTAGACCCGGGGGATCAGGACCAGGCGGTCCTTCACCTGCTCCTGCAGACCCGCCAGCCGCTCGCAGTAGTCCATCACCGCGTCCTCCCGGTCCGCGGAGCAGGGGCCGATGACCAGGACCATCCGGTCGCTTTTGCCCGTGAAGATGTCGGCGATCTCCAGGTCCCGGGCCTCCTTGACGGCGGCTAGGGCGGCGGTCAGGGGATACTGCTCCTTGATCTCCTTGGGGACGGGGAGCTTGCGCTTGAAGTTCATGTTTTTCATGATATGCCTTCTCTCTTGAAAAAGATGAGTACACTTTACCACTTTATCCCATGGATTGCAAGCGCTCCGGACAAAAAAGGGCGGCCCTTTCGGGCCGCCCCTGCGGGGGTGTGGGATTATTCAGCCAGAGCGCGGTACAGGAAGGTCGCTGCGTGGGCGCGGAGGCAGGCCTCGGTGGCGCCGAAGGTGCCGTTGCCGCGGCCATTGGTGACCCCAGCCTCCACGGCCCAGTTGATGGCATCCTCGCACCAGGCGCCGGCGGGAACATCGGAGAAGCCGTTGGCGGTGGTGGAGGTGGGCTCCTCCAGGTAGCGCCACAGGAAGGTGACGGCCTGGGCCCGGTTGGTGATGCCGGCGGGGTCGAAGTGGGTGGCGTCGGAGCCGGTGGTGATGCCCTCCTCGAAGGCCCACAGGACGGCGTCGTAGTAGAAGTCGGATTCCTTCACATCGACGAAGGGGTTGGCGATGGTGGCCTCGGGCTCACCGGCGGCACGCCACAGCATGGTCACATACTGGGCGCGGGGCAGCTCATCGGCGGGGCTGAAGGTGGTGCCGTCGCCGGTGCCCTTGGTGATGCCCATCTCGACGGCCCAGTTGACGGCGTCGGCGTAGAAGGCGTCAGCGGGAACATCGGTGAAGCCCTTCAGCAGCTTGATGCGGCCCTCACCGTAGACAGAGCCGTAGGGGCTGTTCTCAGCGGTGACGGTGGGCAGGCCGGTAGTCTCGTCCACGGGGAAGGACTGGATGTAGTTGGCCAGGACCATGTAGTCCTCCATGACGTAGTCGACCACGTTGACAGCGCCGTCGAACATGGCGAAGCCGTCGCCCAGGTCGCGCAGGGTGTAGTTGTAGCCGGCCAGGTTGTACTTGGCATTCAGATCCAGGTCGACCCACTCGCCGTCCTGCAGGATCTTAACGTTCCGGACCCGGTAAGCACCGGTGGGGCCGCCGATCCAGACGCCCTTCTCATCCATCTGCACGGTGGATTCGATGGCGGTGTTGATCTCGTAGGTGACGCCGGAGACGTGCAGGAAGCCGCCGATCTCCTCGGCATCGGTGCCGCGGGCGCCCCACTCCAGGGCGTCGAGCAGCTGCTGGCCGGTGATGGTCTGCAGGCAGGCCACGTTGCCGAAGGTGTGGATGGTCTTGGCGGTCAGATAGCTGAACTCGCCGGTGACGGCCTTGTTGCGGACGCCGCCGCCGTTCATGATGGCAACGTCAACATCCAGGTCCATGTTGTCGAACAGGTAGTACAGGGCGTCAGCGGCGAAGTCGCCGGTGTTCGTCTCCTGCTTGCGGACCAGACGGCCGCTCTCGTCGTAGTTGTCCAGGGTCACGTCCAGATAGCCGATGACCTGGCCCAGCTTGGTGTTGATCTCGGCGATCCAGTTGTCCTGCATGGCCTTGACGGCGGGATCGGAGCCGGTCCACTCGGTGACCAGCTCGGTGGTGATCTCACCCTCGGCGGAAATGGTCATCTTGCCGATGGCATCGAAGTATTCGCCGGTCTGGGTCAGGATGACGGTGCCGCCGTCCTTGTCGGCGACCTCCTTCATGGGAACGGTGGAGTGGCTGTGGCCGTCGATGAAGGCATCCAGGCCGGAGGTGTTGGCGATCAGCTCCTCGGAGGTCCAGGGCTGGGAGGCGGGGTCGTCACCCAGGTGGCCCAGGGCGATGATGGCATCGGGATTGCCCAGCTGGGCAGCATTGATGGCGAACTGGACATAGTCGTACAGCTCCTGGCCGTCGGTGCCGCCGGCGATGCCGTAGATGTACTCGCCCTTCTCATTCTGGAAGTAGGCGGGGGTGGACTTGGTGAAGGACTCGGGGGTGGTGATGCCGATGACGGCGATGGTCTTGTCGCCCATTTCAAATTCCACAAAGGGCTCCAGGACGGTATTCTGGATCTCCCAGCCGTCGTCGATCCAGCCGCCTGCGCCGGGATTGGCGGGATCCTCGTGGTAGAAGTTGGCGGAAACGTAGGGGAAGTCGGCCCACTCGATGACGTTCATGGTGCCGGTCATGTTGTAGTCGAACTCGTGGTTGCCCAGGGTAGCGACATCGTAACCGGCGGCGTTCATCAGCTCGATGATGGTCTTGCCCTTGTCCATGGAGCCATAGGCGGTGCCCTGGATGTGGTCACCGGCATCCATCAGCAGAACGTTGTGGTGGGTAGCCAGGGTGGCCTGCTTCAGATCGGCGATGTTGTCGTAGCTCAGATCCTTGTCGATGTAGGTGTGGACGTCGTTGGTGTAGTAGATGATGATGTCGTCGGACTTCTCAGCGCCGCTGAGGTTGGCCTTCAGCATGGCGATCTCGCTGTCGGACAGGCCGATCTCCTGGATGTAGGCAGCAGCCTCGGCAGCCAGGTCAGCGGTGTACAGGTCTTCGATGCCGAAGGCGGTGCACAGGGACTTGATGATGTTGGAAGCAGCGATGGCATCGTACTTCTCGGTGCCGGGCTCGATGCCGTAGTAGTTGTAGTAGGTGACCATGTAGTCAGCCACGATCTCCTCGGCGGAAGCGCCCATCAGAGCCTCCAGCAGAGCGGAAACGAAGCCTGCACGGTCCTTGCCCTCGTTGCAGTGGACCAGGTAGGTGCCCTCGTTCTCGGCGAAGTGGCGCAGGCCATTGGCCAGGCCCTGCTTGAAGCTGTCCTCGGCGAAGTCCACGCCCAGGCCCAGGAAGATGACATTCTGACGGAAGTAGTAGGGGGAGAACATGGACTCCTCGTAGGCCTTGGCCTCCTCCTCGGTGTCCGCCAGGTTCATGATGACGGTGATCTCGTTCTCGGAGACAGCGTAGCCAGCCTCAGCGTTGCGGTTCAGCTCGGGGTTGATGGGGCTGGAGGAGCGGTAGAGCTTGCCTGCGCCCATGCCGGTGGTGGTGACGGCACGGAAATTGGCAAATTCAGCGTCGGTCAGGTGGGCGTAGTCCTCCCGGTCGTTGGTCCGGGACAGCTCATGGAGCAGGTACTCGGCCATGTAGCCTTCCTTCTCGTACAGCTCGAAGCTGACCTCGATGGGGAACTGAACGCCCTCGAAGGCGACCCAGTACCAGTTGCCGGCGTCGTCGGTCATCTTCTTGGCGATGCCGTAGGTTTCGGCGAAGTTGCCCATGTTGATGGCCAGGGACACATAGCCGGTGGGGTTGCCGTTCTCATTGGCGCCCAGGATCACGGCGGGCTTGCCGGAATCCACATAGGAGTAGGTGGGAACCACGGGCAGGACCAGCTCCTGGTCCAGGAAC
>JAFQSI010000242.1 GCA_017409645.1 Oscillospiraceae bacterium
CGTAATGATTTTTCCTAAATCACGGTAATCATTGCCCGAAAAATGGGCGATCTCCTTGCGGAATTCCGGCATGTTCAGAACCTTCAGCAGCTTCTGGACCGGCTGCGTCTCCAGCATTTCCTTTTTGATGACAAAGTCGAACCGTTCCTCCAGCAGCGGGATGAAATCCAGATTTTCGATCTGCCGGGAGATCCGCTCCGTGCCGATGGCCAGGTCGGCCTCTCCGGCGGCGATGGCTGCCGCCATGGTCAGGTGGGATTTCATGACCCGGTCATAACCCCTGACCGTGGAAGCACGGACGCCCAGCCGCTTGAGCTGGGTGTCCAGCAGGATCCGGGCAGAGGAGCCCACCCGGCGGTTGAGGATCGTGATATCCTTCCGGCCCAGGTCGGACCAGCCCTTGATGTGCTTTGGGTTTCCCTTTTGCACATAAAAGCCCTGGGTCCGGTAGCTGACATTCAACAGCACCGCCGGGATCCCGGGCATCAGGCTGCGGACAAAGGAGGTATTGTAGTCAAAGCCGTCAAACAGATGACAGGCCGCCACATGAATGTTGTCCTGATACAGTGAAAGCAGGCCCTCGAAGCTGCTCAGGTAGGTGCGGGCCGTATTGACCCCCTCCTGCTGGAGGTAATTCGCCAGGATATCCAGCACCACATCCTGTCCCGAAATGATCAGCTCCGGGGTTTCCTCCTTCTCCGGGGTCAGGAGCGTGGAGTGGGTGTCGATATTCTTCACGGGCCGGGTGGAATGTTCATGCCGGGACCGGGCGATGTAGGCGTCCACATCATCCTGGGTGAAGCGGACCTTCCGGCCGATCTTGTAGGAATGGATCTCTCCCCTGCGGATCAGGTCGTAGATGGTGGATTTGCTGACATGGAGGATGTCAGCGACCTCCTGGGTGGAAAGGGATTTGTTCTGGGCCATTCGCTTCCCTCCTTATGGTATACCTTCACATAATTTCAATTCGTATTATACTATTTTTGGCATTGTTCTACAAGACCCGTCTGCCATGTAAGTTTATGTAAATTCATCCTATTTCGTATCATTTCGCACAGGCTTTCCGGACAGTGCCGGTGCAGCTTCGTACGAGTTGGGATGGTTTCGTATCGTTTCACGCGGAAATCCCCGCAGCCCCTTGCGGGAAACTTATTTTCAAATATAATTAAAGTATCCAAGTAGTCCGGAAACCGTCATTACACGAAAATATACAACTTTTTTGGAGGTTATCGTTATGGCATACGCATACTACGAAAAACTCGCCCGCATCAACCTGACCACCGGTGAGATCAAGGTCGAGAAGCTCGATGTCGAGCTGGCCAAGAAGTTCATCGGCGGCCGCGGTCTGGGCACCAAGATCGTCTACGACGAGGGCTGCGCCACCGCAGATCCCCTGGGTCCCGACAACAAGCTGGTCTACATCACCGGCCCCCTGACCGGCGCAGGTGCCCCCTCCTCCGGCCGTTACATGGTCGTCACCAAGTCCCCCCTGACCGGCATGATCGCCTGCTCCAACTCCGGCGGCATCTGGGGCGCCAAGCTGAAGTACGCCGGCTGGGACGCCCTGATCGTCGAGGGCGAGGCTCCCGAGTGGACCTACATCAACATCGTCGACGACAAGATCGAGCTGCTGGACGCCCGGGAGTATCTGGGCCTGTTCTCCGAGGATCTGGACGAGAAGCTGAAGGAAAAGCACGGCAAGGATTCCTCCGTCCTGTCCATCGGCATCGCCGGTGAGAAGAAGGTCCTCCTGGCCGCCATCATGAACGACAAGGACCGCGCCGCCGGCCGCTCCGGCGTCGGTGCTGTCATGGGCTCCAAGAAGCTCAAGGGCATCGTTGTCACTGCTTCCAAGAAGAATGCTGACGAGGTCCTGGCCTCTGCCGAGAACCTGAAGGCTGCCAACAAGGACGTCATGGTCAACATCCGTGAGAACGGTTTGACCGGCGGCGGTCTGCGCGCCCTGGGTACCGCTTCCCTGGTCAACGTCATCAACGGCGTTGGCTCCCTGCCCACCAAGAACTGGCAGGAGGCCTACTACGACAAGGCCGAGGATGTCTCCGGCGAGGCTCTGGCTGAGAAGTTCCTGGTCAAGGCCGGTGCCTGCCACCGCTGCCCCATCGCCTGCGGCCGTGTGGTCAAGGTGAATGACAAGGTCGTCGGCGGTCCCGAGTACGAGCCCCTGTGGGCCTACGGCGCCAACATGGCCAACAATGACCTGGCTGCCGTCAACGAAGCCAACTACTGGTGCAACGAGTACGGCCTGGACGCCATCTCCGTCCCCTGCACCATCGCCGCCGCCATGGAGCTGTATCAGCGCGGCGCCATCAAGCCCGAGGACTGCGACGGCGCTCTGCTGGAGTGGGGCAATGCCGCCTCCGCCATCGAGTGGACCAAGCGCATGGGCGACCCCAAGACCGAACTGGATTGGCTGATGAGCTCCGGCTCCGCCCGTCTGTGTGAAGCCTACGGCATGCCCGAGGTCTCCATGTCCGTCAAGAAGCAGGAGATGCCCGCCTACGACGCCCGCGGCGTGCAGGGCATCGGCATCACCTACGCCACCTCCAACCGCGGCGGCTGCCATGTCCGCGGCTACACCATCGCCCCCGAGGTCGTCGGCCTGCCCGTCCAGCTGGACCGCACCGTGACCAACGAGAAGGCCTTCTGGTCCAAGACCTTCCAGGATCTGACCTCCGTCATCGACTCCATGGGTCTGTGCCTGTTCACCTCCTTCGCCCTGGGTGCCCCCGAGTACACCAAGCTGCTCAACGCCGCCTGCGGCACCGAGTATACCCCCGAGCAGGTCCTGGAGATCGGCGAGCGCATCTACAACATCGAGCGCATGTTCAACAAGGCCGCCGGCATGAAGCCCGAGGATGACCGTCTGCCCAAGCGTCTGCTGACCGAGCCCATCCCCGATGGTCCCTCCAAGGGCATGACCTCCAAGCTGGAGATCACCCTGCCCGAGTACTACAAGGTCCGCGGCTGGGAGAACGCCTTCCCCACCGACGAGACTCTGAAGAGACTGGGTCTTGACGAGTGCATCGGCAAGTAAGTAAAATATCTTTGGGGAGGGGTCCTGCCCCTCCCCAAATTTTCGTGCAGGAGTACCCATTATGATCGAAGTACGCTTATTTGCCGGTCTGCGTCAGGGCAGACAGAAGATCTACCAGATGGAACCCGATTCCATCTCCACCGTTCAGGACATCATGGACCGCCTTTCCATTGACCGGAAGGAGGTCAACATCCTGCTGATCAACGGCTTCCACCA
>JAFQSI010000027.1 GCA_017409645.1 Oscillospiraceae bacterium
GAACACGCCCGTCAAATCCAAAAAACAGGAGTGATGCATATGGATTTCAAAGCATATGATTCCAAAAAGCTCGACCGCTACACCGAAGAAGCCAAGGCCCGCTGGGGCCACACCGACGCCTGGCGGGAGTCCCAGGAGAAGACCCGGGGCAAGAGCAGGGAGGACCTCGTCTCCGAGGCCGACGGCCTGATGGACATCTTCCGCCGTCTGGGCCAGCTCCGGACCGGCTCCCCCGCCGCCGGGGAAGCACAGGCCCTCATCGGCGAGCTGCAGCGCTATATCAGCGACCACTACTACAACTGCACCCCCCAGATCCTGCAGGGTTTGGGCCAGATGTATGCAGCCGGCGGCGAGATGACCGAAAACATCGACCGCGCCGGTGGTCCGGGCACCGGCGATTTTGCCCGGCGCGCCATCGAGATTTATTGTAAGTGAGTCAACGGACCGGGAAAAATCCCGGTCCAAACGCTTTACAGCCCCTTGATTCCCGTGGTATAATGACAAAAACCGACACTGGAGGTGACTGTATGCCCTACGATCTGAAAAACCCCCTGGTCATCGGCATCAGCTCCCGGGCGCTCTTCGACCTGGAAGCGGAGAACCGGATCTTTGAGACGCAGGGGCTGAAGGCCTATGAGGAATACCAGGTCCTCCACGAGAAGGACATCCTGCCGAAGGGTCCCGCCTTCCCCCTGGTCCGGGCCTTCCTGGAGCTGAACCAGCTCCAGCCCGAGCGGCTGGTGGAGGTCATCATCATGAGCCGCAACAGCCCCAACACCAGCCTCCGGATCTTCAACTCCATCGACCACTACGGTCTGGATGTGACCCGGGCGGCCCTGAGCGGCGGCGCGCCGGTGGCTCCCTACCTGCGGCCCTTTGAGACGGATCTGTTCCTCTCGGCCTACCGGCCCGACGTCCAGGACGCCATCAACTCCGGCATCGCCGCGGGCATGATCCTGACGGGCACCTCCCCGGAGCGGGACCCCAGCGGCCAGATCCGCATCGCCTTTGACGGCGACGCGGTCCTCTTCAGCCCGGATTCGGAGCGGATCTTCCAGACCGAGGGACTTCCCGCCTTTGAAGCCCACGAGCGGGAGAATGCGGATGTTCCCATGGAGGAGGGGCCCTTTGCCAATTTCCTCATGACCATCGCCCACATCCAGTCCCGGTTCGCCGACCGGGAGTCCTCCCCCATCCGGACCGCCCTGGTCACCTCCCGGAACGCCCCGGCCCACGAGCGGGCCATCAAGACCCTGCGGCAGTGGGGCGTGCGGGTGGACGAGGCTTTCTTCCTGGGGGGCGTCAGCAAGCAGGAGGTTCTGTCCGCCTTCGGCGCCCACATTTTCTTCGACGACCAGCCCGCCCACGCGGAGCCGGCCTCCAAATACGTCCCCTCCGCCGTGGTCCCCTACGCCGCCGGACGGGATCCCATGTCCGAATAAAACCGGTCAAAAAGCATAAACGTGCAAAGTGCCTTGGCTCTCCCTTTGGGAGAGCTGTCACGCGTCAGCGTGACTGAGAGGGTTATCGAATATTTGCAAGGCAAATATTCGATCTTTCCCGATTTTCACTGAAAATCGGGTGGCCCTCTCCGTCCTCGCTGCGCTCGGCCACCTCTCCCAGAGGGAGAGGCAAGTGACTCATTTTGACAAGCTGCAACGGGCGTGCCGCAAAAGCACGCCCGTTTTTCCTTATCTCAGGCACACATAATCATCCGCGTACCGCAGCTGACCCTTGATGCCCTCCAGCCCGCCGGGGACCAGCTCCCGGACCATCAGACACTCGGCCGCGGGCAAGCCCACAGAGCTGTGGGCGGTGATGCCGTGATCGGCAGAGGTCACGAAGCCCCGGCTTCGGTAATTCATGGGATTCCCCTCCACCAGGACGGCCCTGTAGCCCAGCTTCCGGGCCTTCTCAAAGCCGCATTCGATCAGCTCTTTGGAGATGTGCTGCCGCTGCAGCTCTGTCTTTACCGCTGCCGGGGACAACAGCAGCAGCTCATTTTCATATTTCCCCTCCAGATGGAACCGGGAGAACATCACATAGCCGATGACCTCTCCGTCTTCCACCATGACCAGCTCCAGCTCCGGCAGGTAAAACCGCTTGGAGCGGATCTCCTCCACCAGGCAGCGGACCAGCTTTCCCTCCTCTGCGTCTGCATGGGCGGTGAAGACCCGCTCCACCAGCTCCAGCGAGGGTTCCAGATATCGTTCTTCCATGGTTTTGATGACTCTCATATCACCATACCTCCTTGTCTCTGGTTCGGGAATATTTCGCCACGCCCCTGCTCCATTCCCGCTTCCGGCGGAGCAGCTCGTCCCTGTCCGGGGCTTCCTCCTTCAGCTTCCGGTAGCTTTCCCAGCGGCTCCGCTCAAGCTCGCCCCGGTCGATGGCACTTCGGATGGCGCAGCCGGGTTCCCTGTCGTGATTGCAGTCGTGGAAGCGGCATTGGCCCAGAAATCGCTCCACATCGGCAAAGGCATCCGTCAATCCGTTTGACACCTCCCACATCCCCAGCTCCCGCATGCCCGGGGTGTCGATGATCTCCGCGCCGCTTTTCAGCCGGATAAGCTGCCGGTGGGTGGTGGTGTGGCGGCCCCTGGAATCCCCCTCCCGGATTGCGGAGACGGTCATGATCTCCTCCCCCGCCAGAGCATTGACCAGGCTGGACTTGCCCACACCGGAGGAGCCCAGGAAGACCACGGTCTTCCCCGGCTGTAGATAGCCGCTCAGCCGGTCCAGTCCGCTGCCCGTATGGGCGCTGACCGCATGGACGGCGACGCCCATGGCCACCGATTCGGCGGCAGTCAGAAAGCTCCGGGGATCCTCTGCCAGATCTGCCTTGGTCAGGATCACCACCGGCTCTGCCCCGGACTCCCAGGCCAGGGTCAGATACCGCTCCAGCCGCTTGGGGTTGAAATCCCGGTTCATCGACTGCAAAATGAATACATAGTCAAAATTTGCCGCAACGGCCTGCTCTCTGGGGACAGGTCCCGGCTCCCTCCGGATGAAGACCGTCTTCCGGGGCAGCGTTGCAAGGATCTGGCTGTCGCCGTTTTCGATGTATTGGACCGTCACATAGTCTCCCACCGTGGGGAACAGCTCCGTGCCCTTATAGTATTCCTTCGTCTTCAGCCGGGCGTAGAGATCCCCCTGCTCCCGGCGCAGCTGCCAGCGGTCCTTATGGACGGCGATGACCCGGGCGGTGACCGTGTTGTCTGTATGATGCATTTTTTGTTCCTCCAAATTCAGTTTTTTCCGATTCCCAACTGAAAATGGGCGCAAAAAGACCGCAGAAGGAGCCTCCTCTGCGGTTTTCGCATTTGAAAGGTTCCTTTGGCGCAGCAGCGCCGATCTTCAGTCAGGTGATAACAACCTCGCGTGCGATCATATTCAAAGTCTCCTTTCGTGTTTTTCTTTATGGTAGCGCCCCAGGGCTTACTTGTCAAGCTCGTCCATGAGTCTGGCAAGAAGCTGTCCGTCGGCGGCGTTGTAGAGCTTCCCGTCCAGGCGCAGGTTCGGGCCCTTGCCGCACTGGCGCATGCAGGGGACCAGCTTGACCTCCACCCTGCCCCGGTACTGCTCCGCCAACCGGGCCAGCTCGCCCCGCCGGGAGCAGTTGGGTCCGGCACAGACCTCCAGCACATGGTGGTCCGCCAGGCGCAGACTGGGGAAACGGCGGATGAGGGCGTTCAAAAAGCTCTCCTTCGTGCCCAGCCCCGCGGCGACGGCCCCCAGCAGATGCTTCGGGATGGCCCCGCCGGACTCCTGCTGGATCTCTGCCAGGAGATTGCGCAGGGCATTCTGATCCCCCGGCGCGCCCTGACGGCGGTAGTATTCAATGGCTTCCTTCAGATCCCAGCTCATAAAACCTCCTTGATATGCTCTGCGGCCCAGGGGCTGTAGTGTTCCCGATAAAATCCCCTGTAGCCCTCAAGATCCAGCCGGCAGCGGATCCCCAGCAGCTCCATGCGGACGCCGAAGACATCGGCCTCGGTGTTCATGGGCACCATCCCGCAGTTGACATAAAATTCCTTGCGTTTTTGCCGCTGGTCCCAGTTGTCCGCTTCCTCCAGGGTGCTTTCGATCTCCACAAAATAGCCCCGGTCCGCATATTGCTTCTCCAGCTGCATCAGGGCCGCCGAGCCGACGCCTCGGCCCCGCAGGGACCTCTTCACGGCGAAATAGTCCAGCAGGACGATGTCCGGTCCGTTGACCGTGGCAGCCAGTCCCGCGAAGCGGCCCCGGTGCCGGATGGTCCACAGATCCGCCCGGCCCTCCCGGGCCATCCGCAGGATGATGCCGAAGGGCTTCCGCTCGCTCCGGGGAAAGGAGGTGCGGTACAGGGCAAACAGCTGCGGGATGTCCC
>JAFQSI010000243.1 GCA_017409645.1 Oscillospiraceae bacterium
CGCGGAGCTTGTCGATGCACTCGATGGCGGTGTTGGCGGCGGTGTCGAAGCCCAGGCAGTAATTGGTGCAGCCGATGTCATTGTCGATGGTGGCGGGGATGCCGATGACATTGACGCCGAACTTGCTCAGAGCCTGGGCACCCCGGAAGGTGCCGTCGCCGCCGATGGCGATGACGCTGTCCAGGCCCAGGAATTTACAGGTGGAGGCGGCCTTGCGCTGGCCCTCCTCGGTCATGAATTCCTTGCTGCGGGCGGTGTAGAGGATGGTGCCGCCCCGGTTGATGATCCGGGAGACGTCCCGGATCTGCAGACGGACCACATCGCCCTGGATCAGGCCGTGCCAGCCCCGGCGGATGCCGTAGACCTCGAAGCCATGGTGGATGGCGGTCCGGACCACGGCCCGGACACAGGCATTCATGCCGGGGGCATCGCCGCCGGATGTCAGAACGCCGATTCTTCTAACCTTCATATGAGCTACCTCCGTATTTCTGGCCGCCGGCGGCGGACCTTTGTCTGCAAACAGGATACCATATTTTTCCTTAGGATACAAGGGGATTGCAGGATTTTGCACGGATCTCGCAGGATTCTGCACAGGACAATGTCCGGCACGGTGCGCCTGCGCCGCCTGACGGCGGTCACCCACATCAGTCATGAAATCGCCTTAGGCGATTTCATGACAGCTTCTCCCTCAAGGGAGAAGCTGGCAGAAAAAGTGCCCAAAGCACTTTTTCTGACTGATGTGGGGCAGCGCCGAAGGCGGCAGACTTATCTTGCCGGCTTCCGGGCGATGATGTACCAGGTGGCCACCTCCCCGCCGTCGTCGCAGAGCCGGTGGGCGCAGCTTACCAGCCCGAAGCCCGCCTGCTCCAGCAGCGCCAGAACGGCGAAGCGGTCGTGGACCCGTTCAAAAATATCCTCGGTGAAGCGGTGGACGCCGTTTTCGAAGACCTGGGTCTGCAGATGGACCCGGTCCTGGGCGGGACAGGTGATCTGGAACCGGGCGGTGATGGTGTCGTCGAACTCCAGCTCAAAGGGCTCGGCGGTGGAGATCTCCTGCTCATGGAGCAGGTCGAAGACAAACAGACCGCCGGGCGCGAGACAGGCGTGGACATTTTCGAAGATCCTCCCCACATCGGAGAGGTCCTCGATGTGGTTCAGGGCGTCGCCGGTGCAGGTCACCAGCTCGAAGTGCATTTCGGGCCGGTAGGTGACCATGTCTGCCACATCGTAGGGGATCTCCGGACTTTCCGCCCGGGCGATGGCGATCATCCCCTCGGACAGATCCATGCCCCGGCTGCGGATGCCTGCCGCCTGGAGGATCCGGCACAGCACGCCGGTGCCGCAGGCCAGGTCCAGGGCAGACTTCGGCTGCAGGCTATGAGCAGCCAGCCATTTCAGCAGCTGTTCGCCAAAGGCCTCCGGGTAGTAATTCCAGCCGAATTCGTTGTAGACTCTGCAGAATACGTCACTGTACATGGCTCATTCTCCCTGCGCATCGGAGTCGTCCATGGGCTCCGGTTCCTCCCCGGCGGGCTCCACGGGTTCCTCCTGCTCCGGGTCCTCCGGCTCCTCCTCGGCTGCGCCCTCCGGGGGCAGCTGGGTGGTCACGCCGATGGGCAGGGGCCGCAGGACGCCGAAGGCGTCGAAGCGGGTGTCGCTGACCTCCGTCAGGTAAACCAGATTGATCTGGGTGTCGGGCACGGCTGCGGTCTCCGCCACGCTCTGGACCAGGGAGGCGTCCACACCATCCCGGTACAGCCGGGTCCGGCCCTCGGGCAGGACGAAGCCCTCCTCGTTGCACAGGAAGCTGACGCAGAATTCTGCGGTGGCCAGATTGTAGGCCAGATGCTGGGCGGTTTCGTTCAGGGCCGTCAGCTTGTCGCCCTCGTAGAGGATGTCGGTGGTGGGCGGGAAGCAGAAATCGGTGAAGACCACCTCGTCAAAGCCCATGTCCCGCAGCTCCGTGGCGATGTCGATCAGCCGGGTCCGGGTGCCGTTCTTCACGGGGTCCAGCCAGTAGCACCGGTCGGAGCCGGCCCAGAGATAGCCGCCGGAGGAATGGAGGATGCCGTAGGAGGTGTTTTTCAGACCGAAGGCCTGATCCCGGAAGGCGGGCACACAGGCGATGGTGTAGTAGTCCGCCCGGGCCAGATAATCGATCAGCTCCTCCAGTGCGTCGGTATCCACCTTGCCGCTGACCTTGGCGTCGGGGATGGCGGTGTTGTAGTAGAAGGTGCCGGTGCCGGATTTCAGCTCCAGCATGATGGCAGTCCCCTTGGGCTGCTCCCGGATGAATTTGTCCACCTCAGAGAGGTCGCCGGAGAGCATTTCCAGGGTGATGTAGCGGCCGCTGAGCTGGGCCAGCTCCCGGGACCGCTCCTCCAGGGGCTCGCTGCCGTCGTTGAAGCGGATGTTGATGGCCATCTGCTCCGGGGGCTCGGCCACGGTGAAGGTGCCGGGGGTCACCCAGTCGAAGTCCAGCCGGACGCCATCCCGGGAGTAGACCACGAACCGGCCCAGCCACAGGATCCAGCACAGCCACACCGTCAGGATCAAAGCCAGCGTGCCGCCCAGGATCACCGCGGCGGTCTTCATGCGCTTGCGGGTCCGGTAGGTCAAATTGGGAAGCTTCAGCATCATACCGTCGCCCTCCCGGCCACCAGACTGCGCCAGTCCTCCCTGGCCTTCGTCGCCAGGATGGTCAGACCGGCCTTCTCCAGGGCGGCGTGGACATCACATTCCCGGACATCCAGGATGCCGGAGCAGATGACCCTGGTGTTTTCGTCCATAAAGTGCTTCAGCACCGGAGCCAGGCCGATGATGACGTCGGCCACGATGTTGACGAAGACCAGATCGTAGTGCTTTTTGCTCAAGGCTTCCATCAGCTCCCGGTCCTCGGTGACGTTGCCGGTGACGGCGTCGAAGCGGTCGGGGCCGAAATCATTGAACCCGGCGTTCTCCCGGGCGATGTCCTCGGCCTTGGGGTCGATGTCCACGCCGATGGCGCTCTTCGCGCCCAGCCGCAGGGCGGCGATGGAGAGGATGCCGCTGCCGGAGCCCAGATCGATGACGTCCATGCCGGGCTTTACCAGCTCCTCCATGAATTCCATGCACATCTGGGTGGAGGGGTGGGCGCCGGTGCCGAAGGTCAGACCGGGATCCAGGATGACGGGGATCCGGTCACCGGATTCCGGGTTCCAGCAGGGGACCACGATCAGCCTTTCGCCCACGGGCTGGGGGGGATAGCTGTCGCGCCAGCTCTCCTCCCAGTTTGTCTCGGGCAGCAGGGCGGAGCTGATCTCCAGAGTGCCCAAATTTTTGCCGGGGCTGCGGCGCTTCAGTGCCTCCAGGAGCTTTTCGAGTTTGACGAGCTGCTTTTCCTCGGTGCCGTCGACTTCCAGGTAGAGCTTGATCCGGCTCAGACCCTGAAGCTCCTGCTGAAATTCCTCGTCGATGTAGTCCCAGTATGCCCGGTTGTCCTCCAGGAAATTCTCATATTCTGCCTGGTCTTCCACCACCAGGCTGTCAAAGCCGCCGGCGGTCAGGGCCGCGGCCACGGCTTCGATCCCCGCCGATGCGGTCTGGATGGTTACTTCCAAATAATCCATTGTCATACTTCTCCCATTTTAGGATATCCCTATTCTACCGCAAACCGGGCGTTATGGCAACCACCGGAATATTTAAATTTTTCGGAACATCTATCTATTTCCGGCAAAGTGCGCTATAATACAAAAACTACACAGGATTGACGGGAAAACTGTCAACTGTCCACTGTCAACTGTCAACTCGAATCCAAGGAGTTTTCTATGATCCAAACGATAAATCTCACCCCCGGTGTGGTGCTGCGGCACTATCCGGATCATCGCTTCAAGACTGCGATCCTCAGCGTCCAGCTGCTGCGGCCCATGTGCCGGGAGGAGGCGGCGCTGAATGCGCTGCTGAGCAGCGTCCTGCTGCGGGGCTGCAAAAATTACCCCGACATGCGCGCCATCACCGCCCGGCAGGACGAGCTGTACGGCGTGTCCGTTTCCCCGCTGCTGCGCCGCGTGGGCAACATCCAGACCGTCGGCCTGTTCTGCGGCTTTCTGGAGGACCGGTTTGCCCTGCCCGGCGAGCAGATCATGGCCCCGGCCTTCGAGCTGCTGCGCCAGCTGCTGCTGGAGCCGAAGACTGTGGAGGGCTGCTTCGACCCGGAATTCGTCGAAAGTGAGAAGCGCAATCTGATCGCCGACATCGAATCCGAGCTGAACGACAAGCGCTCCTACGCCGCCACCCAGATGCTGCGGCACCTGTGCGACGGCGACAGCTTCGCCGTGCCCATCCGGGGAACCGTGGAGGATGTCCGGGCCATCACGCCCCGGAGCCTTTACGAGCATTATCAGAAGATCCTGCGGACCAGTCCCGCGGAGATCTTCTACGTTGGCTCTGCCTCCGCCGAAGAGACGGCCCGGTGTCTGATGCCCCTGGCCAATGCCCTGGCCGCAGAGCCCATGGCGCTGCCGGAGCAGACCACCCTGAATCTGACCGCTCCGGAACGGGAATTTTCCGAGACGATGGACATCAACCAGGGCAAGCTCTCTATGGGCTTCGTCACGCCGGTGGACTACTGGCACCCGGATTACATCGCCATGCAGGTCTTCAACGCGGTCTACGGCGCGGGCATGACCAGCAAGCTCTTTATGAACGTCCGGGAGAAGCTGTCGCTGTGCTACTACGCCGGCTCCGGCTACTATGGCTCCAAGGGCATCGTCACCGTGTCCTCGGGCATCGACGAGTGCAACTATGAGACGGCCAAGGCGGAGATCCTGCGCCAGCTGCAGCTGACCGCCGACGGTCAGATCACCGACGCGGAGCTGTCCGCGGCCAAGAGCGCCATCATCTCGGGGCTGCGGTCCGTGCCGGATTCCCCCCGGGCGCTGGAGGGCTTCTACGGCACGCTGTACCTGTGCGGCCGGACCGACGACCTCCGGGAGCGGATCGAGGCGGTGGAGCGGGTCACGGCGGAGGATGTGGCCCGGTGCGCCGGGACCCTGAAGCTGCACACCGTATTTTTCCTGAAGGGGGAGGCAAAATGAAAAAGACATACTATCCCCGTCTGGATGAGACGCTTTGCAGCACCGTGCTTCCCAACGGCCTGACGGTCCTGGTGCTGCCCAAGCCCGGCTTTACCCGGAAAATCGCCTATTTCGTCACCAACTACGGCTCCGTCCACACGGCCTTTACCATGGACGGCAAGCATTACACCACCCCCGCCGGCGTGGCCCACTACCTCGAGCATAAGATGTTCGACCTGCCCGGCCGGGACGTGACCGAGGAATTCGCCGCCCTGGGCGCCAGCCCCAATGCCTTCACCTCCTACGGTATGACCGCCTACTATTTCTCCTGCACCGACAATTTCACCCCCGCCCTGCGGCTGCTGCTGGAATTTGTCTCCACCCCCTATTTTACGGAGGAGAGCGTGGAAAAGGAGCGGGGCATCATCGCCCAGGAGATCCTGATGTACGCCGACTCCGCCGACTCGGTGGTGGTGGAGGAGATGAACCGGGGCCTGTATGCCCATCATCCCGTCCGGGTGCCCATCGCGGGCACCGTGGAGTCCATTCAGGATATCACCCCCCAGACCCTCTACGACTGCCACAGGGCCTTCTACCACCCGGCCAACATGGTGCTGTGCGTGGTGGGCGATGTGGACCCCGGGGAGGTGGCTGCCATCGCGGAGGAGCTGCTGCCCAGGGAACGGCACAGCGTTGCCGTCCCCGATTACGGCCCTGCGGAGCCGGAAAACGCCGTCACCGCCGTCTCCCGGCAGGAGATGGATGTGGCCATGACCACCTTCCAGCTGGCCTTCAAGTGTCCCGCGCCCCCCACCGGTCCGGAATTCGCCCGGCAGGAGCTGGTGGCGGCCCTGGCGGCGGAGATGCTCTTCGGCCAGTCCAGCCAGCTGTATCAGTGGCTGTATGAGGACGGGTTCATCGATTCCAGCTTCGGCGGCGGCGAGGAATTCGGCGCAGGCACCGCCATTTTGACCTGCGGCGGCGATTCCAGGGACCCGGAGGAGGTGCGAAACTGCATCCTGAACGAGGCGAAGTACCTTGCCGAAAACGGCCTGGACCAGGCCGCCTTCGACCGGGTCAAGCGCAGCTTCCTGGGCATCCGGTTCAAGAATCTGACCTCCTTCGACGGCACCTGCTTCCGGCTGGTGGCCTACCATATGGAGGGCTGCGATTTCTTTGATTTCCCGAAGCTCTTTGAATCCGTCACCATCGACGAGGTCCGGCAGTACATCGCCGACAATGTCAGACCGGAAACCTGCAGCCTCGCCATCGTAGACCCCAGAGGGAAATTGAAAGTTGATAATTGAAAATGGAAAATTACCCTATCATTTTCAACTTTCCATTTTCAATTTTACATTCCGTAAACTGAAAGGAGCGAGCCAATGTACCGCTATACAAACATCTCCTTCCCCAGTCTGGGGATCGACATCGACCCGCTGCGGGCGTTTTCTATCGGGCCGCTGAGCATCCATATGTACGGCCTGATCATCGCCGTGGGACTGATGCTGGCGGTGGTCTACGGCATGCGCCGGGCGCCCCGGTTCGGCCTGACCGAGGACCATGTGCTGGACGGCGTGCTGTGGATCACGCCCTTCGCCATCCTCTGCGCCCGGGCCTACTACTGTATTTTCTCCTGGGAGATGTACGCCGACGACCCCATCTCCGTTCTCTACATCTGGAACGGCGGCATCGCCATCTACGGCGGCGTCCTGGGCGCGGTGGCGGGCATCATCCTCTACTGCCGGATCCGGAAGATCAGTCTGGGCGCGGCACTGGATCTGGTGCTGCTGGGCTTTCTGATCGGACAGGCCATCGGCCGGTGGGGAAATTTCTTCAACCGGGAGGCCTTTGGTGCCGAGACGGATTCCTTCCTGCGGATGGGCCTGTTCAGCCCCCTGACCGGGACCACCACCTATTATCACCCCACCTTTTTGTATGAGTCCGTATGGAACGCCCTGGGCTTCGTGATCCTGCATTTCCTGTCGAAGAAGCGGCAGTACGACGGTCAGATCGCCCTGGGCTATGCGGCCTGGTACGGCCTGGGCCGGACCTTCATCGAGGGCCTGCGGACCGACAGCCTGTATATCCCCGGCACCCCCATCCGGGTCAGCCAGCTTCTGGCCGCGGTCAGCTGCCTGGCGGCGCTGGCGGTGCTGGCCTATTTCGTGATCAAGCCCCCGGCACGGAAGCTGTTCGTCCACCGGGCGGCAGAGGAAACCACCGAACCTACCGAAGGAGGAAACGAAGATGCATGATTTCTTTGACAAGCTGGGCGCCGCCGCCCGCCGGGCCGCGGGCAACGTGGCCAACGAGGTCAATGTGGCCGCCGAGAAGCAGCGGCTGAGCGACGCCTACCGGGACCTGGGCAAGCTGTGCTATCAGGCCCTGAAGAAGGGAGAGACGCCCGACTTCTCCGCAGAGGAAGCGAAGATCGACGCCCTGCTGGCGAAGATCGCCGAGCTGAAGGACCGCCGCAACGTCACCGATGTGGACACCGAGCCCACCGTCACCGTGGAGCCCAAGGCCGAACCCGCCGCCGAAGCCCCCACCGCACAGGAGCCGGATTTCGTCATCGTGGAAGAATAAGGGAAGGCCCCGGGCAGCTGCCCGGGGCCGTTGTTCCGAAGGGAGCTGTAGGGCGGGGGCATGCCCCCGCCGACCAGGTTGGTTGACCACCCGGCTGATACAGAAGGACCAACGATCAATGTGCTGTCATTGCGAGGGCCAACGGCCCGTGGCAATCCGTTCTCTTTCCGTCCCCAAAGGGGACGGGCGATGCTTTGCATCGCAGAGGATGCGGATTGCCACGTCGGGCTGCGCCCTCCTCGCAATGACAATGGTAATCGAAAGCGGTTCCTTCTGATAGACACTGTTTGTTATCGCACCCGCCCTACAGGGTCGATCTCGTTACACGGTCCCCTCCTTCGGCAGCTGCAGCTCCCGACTGGCGAGTTCCAGGCAGCGGTGGAAATAGGTGTACATGCAGACGGGGTAGGACCACAGCTCTCTGGTCCGGGGATGCGCGTCGGTATATCGGGTCATCATCCTGGTGCTGGTCCGGGAGGCAATCGCGGCCTTCGAGGAGAAGCACGGCCCCATCGAGGGCGACATCCGTCCGGATGTGAACGTGAAGCCCTCAAGAAAATGATTGATTTTTCCTCCGGGAGCTGATATAATGAATCTGTTACGGAGGAGTACTCAAGCTGGTCGAAGAGGCGTGACTCGAAATCTCGTAGGGCGTGAAAGCGTTGCAAGGGTTCGAATCCCTTCTCCTCCGCCAGAAAAAGCACCCTTCGGGGTGCTTTTTCAACTAAATCC
>JAFQSI010000244.1 GCA_017409645.1 Oscillospiraceae bacterium
CGGCCAGGACGGTGCCGTCAGCGCGAAGGCCCAGAGTGTGGCGGCTTCCTGCGGCAATGGCGCGGATGTCGGTCCAGGCTTCCACGCCGCACTGACCGTTTTCATTCAGACCGGCGGCAGTTACGGTCCCATCGGCGCGCAGACCAACCGTGTGGAATCCGTGGGCGGCGATGGAGACGATGCCGGTCCAGTGGAGGATGTCGCACTGGCCGTGCTGGTTGTCGCCGATGGCCAGGACGGTGCCGTCAGCGCGGAGCCCGACCGTGTGCCAGTCGCCCGCAGCCACGGCGGTCAGGTCAGTCCAGTGGCCCACATGGCATTGGGAATAGGCGTTATAGCCCGTTGCGATGGCAGTGCCGTCCCGGCGAAGGCCGACGGTGTGCAGATAGCTTGCATCGAGGGATCTCAGGCCAGACCAGGCTGTGACAGCGCAGCGGCCGTATGTATCGTCACCGATGGCGCAGGCGCGGCTGTCCGGGCCCAGAAAAACGGTATGGTAGGCGGCCAGCGCCACCGGGGGCATGACCGCGGCGGGGCGGAGCAGTCCGCAGCTCAGGCATACGGGTCGCGCATCGGAGCGCCGCAGGCCGAAATGGGTGCTGCCGCAGCGGACGCAGTGCAGCAGCTCCGTTTCCCGGTGGGGAAGACCGGCGGGAAGAGGGCTGTAGGTGGGGAAATGGGTATAGTCCCGGCTGGGATCGTAGCCGCAGGCGGGGCAGACGGGGGCGTTCAGGGCGGTGTTGCAGATGGGGCAATTGGACATGGAGCTTCCTCCTCGCTGAAAGATAACCATATTTTAGCACATCCCGTGCCGGGATACAAGGAAAAACGCCCGCTTTCGCGGGCGTTTGGTGGTTACAGGTCGGCCAGGGTGGCGGCCATGACGGCCTTGATGGTGTGCAGACGGTTCTCAGCCTCGTCGAAGACGATGGACTGCGCGCTCTCGAAGACCTCGTCGGTGACCTCCATGGCGGTCAGGCCGAACCTCTCGTGGATCTGCTTTCCGATGACGGTGTTCAGATCGTGGAAGGCGGGCAGGCAGTGCATGAAGCGGCACTGGGCCCCGGCATTTTCCATCATGGCGGTGTTCACCTGGTAGGGCTTCAGGGCCTCGATGCGCTCGGCCCAGACGCTGTCGGGCTCGCCCATGCTGACCCACACGTCGGTGTAGATCACGTCGGCGTTCTTGGTGGCCTCCATGGGGTCAGAAATGAACTCCAGGGTGGCACCCGTCTCGGCGGCGACGGCCTGACATTCGGCGATCAGCTCTGCGTTGGGGAAGTAGGCCTCGGGGGCGCAGGCGACGAAGTGCATGCCCATCTTGGCGCAGCCCACCATCAGGGAGTTGCCCATGTTGTACCGGGCATCGCCGCAGTAGACCAGCTTCTTGCCCTTCAGGTCGCCGAAATGCTCCCGGATGGTCAGGAAGTCCGCCAGAATCTGGGTGGGATGGAACTCATTGGTCAGGCCGTTCCAGACGGGAACGCCTGCAAACTTAGCCAGATCCTCCACGATGGTCTGACCGTAGCCCCGGTACTCGATGCCGTCGTACATCCGGCCCAGGACCCGGGCGGTGTCGGCGATGGACTCCTTCTTGCCCATCTGGGAGCCGGTGGGGCCCAGGTAGGTCACGCCCATGCCCAGGTCATGACCGGCAACCTCGAAGGCACAGCGGGTCCGGGTGGAGTCCTTCTCAAAGAGCAGGACGATGTTCTTGCCCTCGCACAGCTTGTGGGGGATACCGGCCTTCTTCTTGGCCTTTAAGTCAGCGGCCAGATCCAGAAGACCCGCGATCTCGGCGGGGGTCAGGTCCAGCAGCTTCAGGAAGCTCTTGTTTTTCAGATTCATATGAATTTCTCCTTTCAGCAGCGAAACTGCTCTTGGCCCCCTCCTTGAGGGGGCTGTCTGCGTCAGCAGACTGGGGGAGTGTCCTTCAATGGAGGCACACTCCCTCCACCACTTCGTGGTCCCCCTCCCTCTGAGAGGGAGGCAAGGGGTGCGGCGGTTCGATTTACTCGGCGCAGACTTCCTTCAGGATGTCCAGCGCCTTGCACAGGTCATCCAAGGGGATGTTCAGGGCGGGCAGGAGCCGGACCTTGTCCTTGGCGGTCAGGCAGAGGACGCCCTTTTCCAGGCACTTGGCCACGACCTCTTTGGCGGGCTTTGTGGTTTTGATGCCGATCATCAGGCCCAGGCCGGAAACGCCCTCGATGCCGGGGGCATTTGCCAGGGTGGCGAAGACGTAGCCGGATTTCCGGCGGACGGAGGCCAGGAAATCATCGTCCAGCCGCTCGATGACGGTCAGGGCACCGGCGCAGCAGACGGGATTGCCGCCGTAGGTGGAGCCGTGGTCGCCGGGACCCAGGACATTCTGGACCTTCTCGCTCATCAGCGTGGCGCCGATGGGCAGGCCGCCGCCCAGGCCCTTGGCGGTGGAGACGATGTCGGGCTGGACACCGAAATGCTGGTAGGCGTAGAGCTTGCCGGTGCGGCCGTTGCCGGTCTGGACCTCGTCGATCATCAGGGGGATGTCGTTGTCAGAGCAGAGCTTGGCGGCGGCCCGGACGAA
>JAFQSI010000245.1 GCA_017409645.1 Oscillospiraceae bacterium
GCCCGCATCTTGTCCAGCACCGTGACCGGGTCGAGGGTCTCGGAGAAGTTGAACATGGTGTAGATCGTCTCATAGATCACCCGGTTCTGCTCCAGGAAGAAGTCATCGGGCTTGACGATGCCGATGACGTCGGCCACGCAGCGGCTGTCGATCAGGATCGAGCCCAGGACCGCCTGCTCCGCCTCCAAAGACTGGGGCGGCTGCCGGCTCAGCAGTTCTTCGTCCATGTTTTTCCCTCCTTAATCGTATCTGTAGGGCGGGGTCATGACCCCGCCGACGCACTGAAAGTCAGTACAAAGTAAATTGGATGCGGACAGCTTCCGCTTCGCTGTCATTGCGAGGAGCGAAGCGACGTGGCAATCCGTTCTCTTTCCGCTCCCTCCGGGAGCGGGCGATGCTTTGCATCGCAGGGGATGCGGATTGCCACGGGCCTATGGCCCTCGCAATGACATGGTAACTGAAACCTGGTCCTTCTGGTTTGGCTGGACAATCATCCAGCCTGGTCGGGAGGGTCATGACCCTCCCGACCAGCCTTATTTGCGGCTGCGGTCGGCGATGAGCATCGCCAGGGCGGTGACGATGTTCACCGCCAGGGAAACCACTGCACCCATGCCGCAAAGCGTCAGAACGTGCAGGGAGAAATTGTGGAGCTTATCGACGAGCTTCAACTTACAGCTCCTCGATCTTGACGTTGAACTGGCCCACGATCTCGTAGCCCAGCTTGGCCTTGACGGTGTAGGTGCCCACGTTCTTGATGTTCTCGTCCAGGACCAGCTTACGCTTGTCGATGGTGATGCCGGCGTTCTTCTTAAGGGCGTCGGCGATCTCATTGGTGGTGACGGCGCCGAACAGGCGGCCGGCTCCGCCGCCCTTGGCCTTGACCACCAGGGTCAGCTCACGGAGCTGCTTGCTTACTGCAACGGCCTCGGCCCGCTCCCGGGCCTGACGCTCGGCGGTGGCCTTGTCGTTCATGCGCATGGTGTTGACGGCATCGGCAGTGGCCTCCTGGGCCAGCTTCCGGGGCAGCATGTAGTTACGGGCGTAGCCGTCGGAGACCTCGATCATCTGGCCCTTCTTGCCCTTGCCCTTCACATCGGTCAGCAGAATAACTTTCATTGTAATACACTCCTTAGATAATTGCTGTAACTTGGCCCCCTCTCAGAGGGGGCTGTCGGCGTTAGCCGACTGGGGGAGTGTCGTATCAATAGAAGGACACTCCCTCCACCGCTGACGCGGTCCCCCTCCCTCTGTGAGGGAGGCAAGAAATGGTTAGTTGTCGTAATAATTGTCGATGGACTTCTTCAGCCGCTCCAGGACCTGGGGGACTGTGGCGTCCTTGATCTGGGCGCCTGCGGTGGCTGCGTTGCCGCCGCCGCCCAGACTCTCCAGGATGACCTGGACATTGGCCTCGCCGATGGAGCGGGCGGAGATCACCACCCGGCGCTGCTCATCGGGATACAGGACGAAGGAGGCTTGGAAGCCGGTGATGTTCAGCAGCTCGTCGGCCGCCCGGGCCGCCATGGGCCGGGAGACATCGTGGTCCAGGGCCACGATGGCGATGTCGTCCCGATAGGGAACGGCGGACTGGATGATTTTGTACCGGGCCACAGTCGTCTCAAAGTCCGACTGCAGCAGCTTCTTGACCTCGATGGTGTCCGCGCCCAGGCGGCGCAGGAAGGCCGCAGCCTCGAAGGTCCGTTCGCCGGAGCGGACGTTGAAATTCTTGGTGTCCAGGAAAATACCGGACAGCAGGCCCTTGGATTCAATGGGCAGCACATCGGGCTTCTCCACGGCGTACTGCAGCAGCTCCGTCACCAGTTCGGATGCAGAGGAGGCGTAGGGCTCGTGGAAATTGACCACCACGGGGCTGATATAGTCGGCGGCCCGGCGGTGATGGTCGATGACGGAAACCTTGCTGATGGCCTCGAGCAGCGGGCGGCACTCCACCTGATCCGGGCGGTTGGTATCCACCACGATGAGAATGGAGTTGCGGTCGCAGCGCAGCAGGGCATCCTGGCCGGAGATGATGACGCCCTCGTATTCGGGCACCGCCTGGATCTCCTCGATGAGCTTTTCCGAAGCATTGTTCTCCAGATCCAGCACGATCCAGGCCTTCTTGCCCTGCTTGCGGCACAGGCAGCTGACGCCCAGGGCCGCGCCCACGGCGTCCATGTCCGCGTTCTTGTGGCCCATGATGTATACGTCGCCAGATTTGGCGATCAGCTCCATCAGGGAATTGGCGGTGACCCGGGAACGGACCTTGCTCCGGTGGTCCACCTCCTTGCTGCGGCCGCCGTAGAAGGTGAAGTTCAGGCGATCCTTGATGACCGCCTGGTCGCCGCCCCGGCTCAGGCTCATCTCCACGGCCAGGGCCGCGAATTCGTAGCTCTCCTCAAAGGTAGCGCCGTCCACGCCCAGACCGAAGCTGATGGAGGCCGCCACGCCCGCGGGGTTGGTGACGGAATGCATCTGCTCCAGGATAGAGAATTTATTGGCGATGGCGTCCTGAAGGTCCCGCTTCTCGAAGATCAGCAGATAGCGGTTGCGCTCCATGCGCCGCAGAAGGCCGTGGTAATCCTCCGCCCAGGCGGTGATGGCCTCATTCAGGCTGGCGTTGAGGTTGGAGGTGGCGGATTCGGTGAGGTTCTTGGTCAGCTCCTCGTAGTTGTCGATGAGGATGATGGACACAACGGGCCGCGAGCGGACATATTCATCGCGGATCTGGTACAGGTCCGTCAGGTCGGAGAAATACAGGGACGCCAGCAGGGTGCCCTGGGGA
>JAFQSI010000246.1 GCA_017409645.1 Oscillospiraceae bacterium
GGGTTGGCGTAAGCGCCCATGCCCCGCTCGATCATTCTGGGTGCGGAGCCGTGGATGGCCTCGAACATGGCGTAGCGGTCGCCGATGTTGGCGGAGCCGGCGGTGCCTACGCCGCCCTGGATCTGGGCGGCCTCGTCGGTGATGATGTCGCCGTAGAGGTTGGGCAGCAGGACCACCTGGAACTTCTCCCGCAGGGGCTCCTTGATCAGGTTGGCGGTCATGATGTCGATGTAGTAGTCCTCCACGGTGATCTCGGGATAGTCCTTGGCGACCTCGTGGGCGATGGCGGTGAATTTGCCGTCGGTCTTCTTCATGATGTTGGCCTTGGTGACGACGGACAGATGGGTCTTGCCGTTGTTGCGGGCGTACTCGAAGGCGGCCCGGGCGATGCGGCGGGTGCCAAGGTCCGTGGTGACCTTGAAGTCGACAGCCATGCCGTCAAGCTCCACGCCCCGGCTGCCCAGGACGTACTCACCCTCGGTGTTCTCCCGGAAGAACATCCAGTCGATGTTCTTTTCGGGGATGCACACGGGGCGGGTGTTGGCGTAGAGGTCCAGCTCCCGGCGCATGGTCACATTGGCAGACTCCAGAGTGCCGCCGTGGGGCGTCTCGGTGGGGCCCTTCAGGATCACGTCGCAGGCCTTGATCTGGGCCAGAACATCGTCGGGGATGGCCTTGCCCTGAGCCTTGCGGTTCTCGATGGTCAGGCCCTCGATTCTCTTGATGACGATGGTGCCCTTGGCGATCTCGTCAGCCAGGAGCTTTTCCAGGACCCGGGTGGCGTGGGCCGTGATGTAGGGGCCGATGCCGTCGCCGTCGACGACGCCGATGGTCACGACCTCCTTCTTGGAAAAGTCGGTCTTGTTGGTATCCATGTTGGCAATGCGGGTCTGCTGCTCCTGCAGGAGGACGCGGAAGGCCTCGCAGGCCTGGTCGATGTTCATCATTACTTGCCACCCTCCTTGGTGTAGTTCAGCAGGCCGCCGGCCATGACGATGGCTCTCTGGCGGTCGGTCATGTCGCACTTGACGGTGAAGTGGAAGCCGTGGACCTGGTCGGTGACGGTCAGGCTGCCGTTCTTCATTCCCTCTTCAATATTATAAATGTACAGCTGGGTGTCGGGCTCGATGGCGTCGTAGTCCCTGGGGTCTGCGAAGGTCAGGGGCAGGATGCCGGCGTTGATCAGGTTGGCGGCGTGGATCCGGGCGAAGCTCTTGGCGATGACGCAGCGGATCCCTAAGTACATGGGCACCAGGGCCGCATGCTCACGGCTGGAGCCCTGGCCGTAGTTGCTGCCGCCGACGATGATGCCGGAGCCCGCGGCCTTGGCCCGGTCGGCGAAGCTGGGATCCACCACCTCGAAGCAGAACTGGCTCAGGTAGGGGATGTTGGACCGGTAGGGCAGGATCTTGGCACCGGCGGGCATGATGTGATCCGTCGTAATGTTGTCCCCGACTTTCAGCACCAGCCGGGCGGACAGGGAGTCGGCGAAGGGCTTGCTCTTGGGGAACTCCTTGATGTTGGGGCCCCGCAGGACCTGGGCGTCAGCGGCCTCCTCGGCGGGCACGGGAGCCAGCACGGCGGAGTCGTTGATCAGGAATTTTTCGGGCATGGAGATCTCCAGAGGCTCCGCGGTGGTGGTGGGATCGGTGATGTAGCCGGTCAGGGCGGAGGCCACGGCAGTCTCGGGGGACACCAGATAGACCTGGCCGTCCTTGGTGCCGGAGCGGCCCAGGAAGTTGCGGTTGAAGGTCCGCAGGGACACGCCGCCGGAGTTGGGGCTGAAGCCCATGCCGATGCAGGGACCGCAGGCGCACTCGAGAACTCTCGCGCCGGAGGCCAGGATATCGCTCAGCGCGCCGCAGTCAGAGAGCATGGTCAGCACCTGCCGGGAGCCGGGGGAGACGGAGAGGGAGACGGAGGGATGGATGGTCTTGCCCTTGAGCATGGCGGCGACCTTCAGCAGATCCATCAGGGAGGAATTGGTGCAGGAGCCGATGCAGACCTGGTCCACCTTCACATTGTTCAGGGACGCCACCTCGACCACGTTGTCGGGGGAGTGGGGGCAGGCAATCATGGGCTTCAGGGAGCTGAGATCGATGTCGATGATCTTATCGTACTCGGCGTCGGGGTCGGAAGCCAGGGGGACATAGTCCTCGCCGCGGCCCTGGGCGATCAGGAAAGCCTCGGTAATTTCGTCAGAGGGGAAGATGGAGGTGGTGGCGCCCAGCTCGGTGCCCATGTTGGTGATGGTGCCGCGCTCGGGGACGGACAGCGTCTTGATGCCCTCGCCGCCCCATTCCAC
>JAFQSI010000247.1 GCA_017409645.1 Oscillospiraceae bacterium
CTGTCGGCGGCGGTGATGTTGGGGTAGATGGGGATGCCATCGACCCGCATGTCCTTTTTGATGACCTCCTGGTAATGGGGGCAGATGTTGATGTCCGTCAGCCCCAGGCCGGGGTAGAACCGGCGGAAGGAGGGCTTGCTCTCGCCGTCGGCTTCGGGCTGGGCGTAGACGGTTTCGGCGGCGTTCATGGTGCCTGCGCTGATGCCCATGATGACGCCGGGGTAGTCGCGGAGCAGCTCCTTCAGGCCGATCTTGTTGAAAAAGGCGTTCTGGGTGGGCACATGGCCGCCCATCAGGATGATGAAATCAGACCATGCCACCAGCTCCCCGGCCCGGTCTGCGGTCTTGCCGTCCAGGAGCTGCCAGCCGGGCAGGGGGATGCCGGCGCGGTCAAAGGCTCCGGCCATGTCGCCGGCGTAGAAGTCGGTCATGGCGTGGTCGTCGGGGGAGGAGGCCACGAACAGGGTCCGGTTTTTTGGGGGCAGCGAGGCCTTCAGACGGTCCACAAAGCCGTTGGCGGGGTTCAGGGTGGCCGGGGCGTGCTTGTAGATGCAGGGGGAGGAGGTCAGAAAGAGGGTCATAGGGGATACACCGTCCGTTCACGAGTTATGGGGAACGGCACCCAGGCCGTTCTACGGGGATATTATAGGGGCATCTGCGGAAAAAAGCAAGGCCGCACCGGTCATGGTGCGGCCTGTTCAGGAGTCGTTGTCGGAGATCATCCGGTAGCCCACGCCCAGCTCGTTGGAGATGTAGCGGCGCTCGCCGGGGCGTTCGCCCAGCTTTTTGCGGATGTTGGCCATGTTGACCTGGAGCTTCTTCACGCTGCCCTCGTCGGTGCTGCCCCAGACGGCCCGGATGATGGCGGCATAGGTCATGACCCGGCCTGCGTGGTGGGCCAGGACCGTGACGATGTTGTACTCGGTCTGGGTCAGCCGGATCTCCCGACCGTCCAGGAGGATCAGGCGGCGGGCAAAGTCGATGTGCAGATCGGCCACATCGAATGTTTCGCCCATGACGCCGTCCTGGTCGTCAAAGCGGCGGTTGCGCAGGGCGCTGCGGACCCGGGCCAGCAGCTCTGCGGTGGAGAAGGGCTTGGTGACATAGTCGTTGGCGCCCATATCCAGGGCGGACACCTTGTCGTCGTCGGTGGTCCGGGCGGACAGCACCAGGATGGGTGCCTGGGAGGTCCGGCGGACGCAGGTGATGAAGCCGGAGCCGTCCTGGTCCGGCAGTCCCAGATCCAGGATCACCAGATCCGGGCAGTGGGAGGAGAACATGGACAGGCCGGAGGCACAGTCCGCTGCGCAGAGGACCTGGTAATCCTCCGCCTCCAGCATGGTGCGCACGAAGCTGCGGATATTCGAATCATCCTCCACGATCAGGAGCTTGAAGCGGTTTTTCGCCATGGATCATTCCTCCATATCCAATGAAAATGTGAATTCGGCACCGCCGCCGGGGTGATTCCGGGCGCGGATATGGCCGCCGTGGGCCTTGATGATGGTGGCGCAGACACTCAGACCGATGCCCATGTTCCGACGGGCAGCATCGCCCTGACGGTCCGAGGAGCCGAGATACCCGGTAAACAGGTCCTCCAGCCGGTCCGGAGGGATGCCGCAGCCGTCGTCCCGGACGGAGAAGTATGCCCTGGTGCCCTCGGTACGGACTGCAAGCTCCAGCCGGGTCATGCCGTCGGCGTGGATGACGGCGTTTTCCAGCAGATTGGTCAGGACCTGCTCGATGAGGACGGCGTCCATGGGGATGGAGATGAAGTCCTCCGGGATGGTGACGGTCACGGGCTGCTCCGGGCAGCGCTTGCGGAATTTGACCAGGACTGCGTCGATCAGCTCCTCCAGGACCGTATCGGTCTTGTGGAGCCGAAGCTCGCCGTCGTCCAGCCGGGTGACGGAAAGCAGATTCTCCACCATGCCGACCAGCCATTGGGCATCGTCCCGGATGCCCCGGAGCAGCTGCCTGCGGTCCTCGTCGGCGATCCGGCCGTCGTTGTCGAGGAGCATGGAGGTGGAGCCGTAGATGGTGGTCAGGGGGGTGCGCAGGTCATGGGATACGGCCCGCAGCAGATTGGCCCGCATCTTCTCCCGCTCGGAGTCGGCCTTGAGCTTTTCCGCGTACTTGAGCTTGGTGGTCAGGGCCCCGGTGACGATGGCCACCACCAGCATGACCACGGCGGAGAACAGATTCTCCGGCATGGTGAAATTGAACTCGAAATAAGGAAAGGTGAAGGCAAAGTTGACGGCCAGGGTACTGAGCAGCGAGGCGATGATGCCGCAAACGTAACCTCTGGTGATGACCGAGATCAGAAAAACGCCCAGCACGAAGACCATGGGCACCGAGGCGTCGGTCTGGAAAATGTGATTGGTGATCAGACTGAACAGAAAGGACACCACCAGGATCCCGGCGGTCACGAAAAAGTCGCGGGTTCGATTGTTCACGGATTCTACCTCCTGACATGCCACTTCAGTATACCATAGATACATTTAAGATTTAGCAAAGAATTCTGTGGGCATTATAACACGGAACGGCAGAGCCGTACAGTCAGGAAAAGTTAACATGGATTTAACAAAGCGTCGAGGGGATTTATGGTGGACAAGAGAAAATGAACCTGATATAATCAAATCGTATCCGGTAAAGTCCGGGCTAATTTGAGAGAAAGTAGGACAACAGATGAGCAACTATATCTTCAACATCATCTCCCTGCTGGGCGGTCTGGCGCTCTTCCTGTTCGGTATGGACACCATGGGCAAGGCCCTGGAACGTCAGGCCGGCGGTAAGCTGCAGACCATCCTGGCAAAAATGAGTTCGACGGTTCTGAAGGGCTTCCTGCTGGGCGCTGCCGTCACGGCGGTCATCCAGTCCTCCTCGGCCACCACCGTCATGGTCGTCGGCTTCGTCAACTCCGGCATCATGACTCTGAAGCAGGCCGTTGGCGTCATCATGGGCTCCAACGTCGGTACCACCATCACCTCCTGGATCCTTTCCTTAAGCGGTCTGGAGGGTGACAGCTTCCTGATCAAGCTCTTCAAGCCCTCCACCCTGGCTCCCCTGATCGGCACCATCGGCATCGTGCTGTTCATGTTCACCAAGGGCGACAGCAAGAAGGGCATCGGCACCATCATGCTGGGCTTCCTGGCTCTGATGACCGGTATGGACATTATGGGCGACTCCATGGAGTTCCTGGAGACGGAGCCCTGGTTTGCTGAGCTGATGATCTCCTTCACCAATCCCATCATCGGTATCCTCTTCGGTGCGGTGCTGACTGCGGTCATCCAGTCCTCCTCTGCCTCCGTCGGTATTCTGCAGGGTCTGTGCGTCACCGGTGCTGTCACCTACGGCTCCGCCATTCCCATCATCCTGGGCCAGAACATCGGCACCTGCGTCACCGCCATGATGGGCTCCATCGGTGCGAACCGGAACGCCCGGCGTACCGCCGTGGTGCATCTGCTGTTCAACATCGTGGGCGTGACCTTGTTCGCTGTGGTGTTCTACGGCGTCGGCCTGTTCATGCCCTGGAGCTTCCTGGATGACAGCGTCAAGGCCTGGGACATTTCCCTGATCCACACCTGCTTCAACCTGGGCGCCACCGCGGTGCTGCTGCCCATGAATGGTCTGCTCGTGAAGCTGGCCTATCTGGTCATTCCCCACGAGTACACCCCCCAGAAGGAAGAACTGCTGGACGAGCGTCTGCTGGCCACCCCCGCTGTCGCTGTGCAGCGTGCCCATGAGATCACCGAGCGGATGATGGACGCTTCCCGCTCTGCGGTCCAGGCGGCCATCGCCCTGACGAAGGAGTACTCCGAGGAGGGCATGGAGAAGGTCCTGGAGCTGGAGGGCGTTACGGATCAGTATCAGGACGCCCTGGGCAGCTATCTGGTCAAGCTCTCCGCTGCGGAGCTGGCCCACGGTGACAACCAGATCCTCAACAACCTGCTCTACACCATCAGCGACATCGAGCGCATCGGCGACCATGCCGTCAACCTGGCCGAGGCCGCCAAGGAAATGGCCGAGAAGAAGATCAACTTCTCCGACGCCGCCAAGGCCGAGCTGGCCGTTCTGGAGCAGGCCGTCCTCGACATGCTGGACAAGACTGCCTCTGCCTTCGGGAACACGGACCTTGCCAAGGCCATGAAGATCGAGCCCCACGAGGAGGTCATCGACGCTCTGGTCCGGGAGGTCAAGAGCCGCCATGTCCGCCGCCTGCGCGACGGCAAGTGTACCGTCGAGTACGGCTTCGTGCTGGACGATCTGCTGACTTCCTACGAGCGCATCGC
>JAFQSI010000248.1 GCA_017409645.1 Oscillospiraceae bacterium
GGCCCGCCTTGTACTTGACCAGGGCACCCGGCACCTGCCACAGCCGGAGCTTTTTCACCAGCAGGATGTCCAGCAGTCCGTCGTCGGGCTGGGCGTCGGGGATGGCGTAGAAGCCGCCGCCGTAGTACCGGGCGTTGGCCACACAGACAAAGGTCTGCTCGCCGTCGATCCGCTCCCCGTCCACCTCCACGACATAGTGCTCGGAGATGCCCTTGCACAGGTTCGCCAGGATGGAGAGGATGTAGGCAAAGCTGCCGCTGACGAAGGGCAGCCGCTTGAACCGGCTCATCTCCGCGCCGATCCGCGAGTCCAGACCCACGCAGCAGATGTTTAAGGAGAGGTCGCCGTTGCAGTCGATCAGATCGAATTCCGTCGTCTGGGCGTCCAGAAGCCGGTCCAGAGAGCGGAAGGCGTCCCGGTCATTGAAAATTTTCACGAAATCGTTGCCGCTGCCGCCCACATAGACCGTGACGGCTGCATTGTCGAAGCCTGCCGCACCGGCGACCACCTCGTTGAGCGTCCCGTCGCCGCCGCAGGCGTAGAGCCGGACCTCTTCGCCGCGCTCGGCCGCCTCCCGGGCGATCCGGGTGCAGTCTCCGGGCCCCTTCGAGACGGCGATCTCGTAGTCCAGTCCGGCGCAGCTTTGTTCGATTTTGGCGGTGTATTCGGCGGTCTTGTCGGTTTTTCCCGCCGCAGGGTTTATAATGAAGATGTGACGCATATCTGTGCCTTCTCTGTCTCTGAATTGAAAATTGAAAGTTGAAAATGGAAAATGAACACCATAATTTTCAATTTTACATTATTTTTTGACCGGCTTTCTCTGGTTGCCGGTGTACATATAGTAGTTGCACTGGATCTTGCCGTTGTAGAATTTGCGCTTCTTGTCGCAGCGCTTGCCGAAGTAATGCTCGAACTCGGGCTCGGAGGTGATGACATACTTCTTCCAGTCGTTCGCGAACTTCAGATGGCGGCCCAGGGCCTGATACAGCCGCTTGGCCTCGTTCTGCTCCATCATACGCTCGCCGTAGGGGGGATTGCAGACCAGGATGCCGGAGTCGCAGGGCAGGCTCATCTTCGCGGCGTCGCCGTCCTTAAAGGTGATCAGCTTGCCCACGCCGGCCTTCCGGGCGTTGGCCATGGCAAGGGAAACGCACTTGGGATCGTTGTCGGAGCCCAGGATCCGGTAGTCCCCGTGGAATTCCTTGTCCTTCGCCTCGGTCTTCACATCCTCCCAGACCTCCCTGGGCATCCAGGGGAATTCCTCGGCGGCGAAATGCCGGTTCAGGCCGGGGGCGCGGTTGATGGCGATCAGGGCGGCCTCGATGGGGATGGTGCCGGAGCCGCAGAAGGGGTCCCAGAAGAATTCCCGGCCCCGGTAGCGGGTCAGCTGGATCATGCCCGCGGCCAGCGTCTCGTGGAGCGGCGCGTCGTTGCCGATGGCCCGGTAGCCCCGCTTGTGCAGGCCCTGACCGGAGGTGTCCAGGGACAATGTCACCTGGTCATTGAGGATGGTGAAGTGGAGCTGGAATTTGACGCCCGTCTCGGGGAGCCAGCTGATGCCGTACTTCTCGCCCAGACGGCGGGAGGCGGCCTTCTTGATGATGGCCTGGCAGTCGGAGACGGACATGAGCTGGGAGTTCAGGCAGTGGCCCTTGACGGGGAACTGGCCGTCAGCGGGGATATAGCGCTCCAGGTCGGCGTGGTAGACCCCCTGGAACAGCTCCTCGAAGGTCTTCGCCTGGAACTGGGCCAGGACCACCATGATCCGCTCGCCGGTCCGCAGGCAGATGTTGGCCTTGGCCAGGGCCCGCTCGTCGCCGGTGAACAGCACCCGGCGGTCCTCCACCCGGACATTTTCCATATTCATCCGGCGCAGCTCATCGCCCGCCAGGCCCTCCAGGCCGAACAGGGTGGGCACCGCAAAAAGCATTTCGTTCATAATACCTCCATGCCCGAAATGGGCATATTTTTAGATTTATTTGACATTATACCCCAAGTTTACCCGGTTCGCAAGACGGCGAAGCCATTTTCAGGGAAAATACCAACCCCGGCGTGTCTGAGATGCTTGCTTTTTGACATGCATATGTTATGATAAAAACAAAACAGCCGAGGGAGGCGCACCGGAATGAAACACGACGAAAAGCAGCATACGTTTGATCATGTGGCAGCGCAGCTGCACAAATTGACGGCACTGCTGACCGAGTATAACAGCGCGGTCTGTGTTTTGCGGGATCATGCCCGCTCCCCCTTTTTTGCAAAACGGTGTCTGAGCAAGTGTATTCAGCTGTGGGAGCGGGTCCGGGAGCTGGAGATTGGGCGCCTTACGCAGAGTGTCCGGCAATTGTTGGAGCAGATTGAGTGTCCTTCGGATGATGCAAAGCAGGTCCTGTGGATCCTGGAGGGGTTTTGCGCCTATAACGACAGGCTCCCGGCAGCAGTCCGTTCGGTGTCGAATTTGTGGGTATCGGGAACACAGTACTGTCAGTTCTGCGACGAATGGTCAGCAATCTGGGATCCCAGACGAAAACTTCTGCAGGAACTGCCGGAGCGCTTCACCCGGCCGGCCCTGTCGGTGATATTCTGCCCCATCTGCGGTTCCAGTACCCCGGAAGGTTTCCTGTTCTGTCCGTGCTGCGGTTCCAGGATGCCGAACCAGAGCGAATCCGGTTCAGGGGAACTGGAACTGCCCCCGGACCGGATGAGCTGTTCCATACGCAAGAAATCGGCGCTGATGGAGACGCTGGACCGGGATCTGCGTCTGATGGAAGATGATCTGCAATGCCTCAACCAGCAAACCGCTGATGCAAAACGGGCGCTGGATAGCCTGCGTAATGAAATAGCACTCCGCAACAAAGATCTGGACCAGCTCCTTGCACAATCAGCTCACATGCGCGATGA
>JAFQSI010000249.1 GCA_017409645.1 Oscillospiraceae bacterium
CTAAGATCGGTTTCGACAATCAGAAATATTTGCGGACACAGTCCGAGCAGATCCGCAGGCGCATCGACCAGTTCGGCGGCAAGCTGTACCTGGAATTCGGCGGCAAGCTCTTTGACGATTACCATGCCTCCCGGGTCCTGCCCGGCTTTGAGCCGGACAGCAAGATGCGGATGCTCCAGCAGCTGAAGGATGATGTGGAGATCGTCATCGCCATCAACGCCGAGGATATCGAGCGGAACAAGGTCCGGGGCGATCTGGGCATCACCTATGAGGCGGACGTCCTGCGGCTCATCGACATTTTTCGGGATCTGGGATTGTATGTGGGCAGCGTGGTCATGACCCGCTACGCCGCGAAGCCCGCCTCCGCGGCCTTCCGCAAGCGGCTCAAGCGCAGCGGCATTCCCTGCTACCGCCACTATTCCATCGCGGGCTACCCCCATGATGTGGCCCATATCGTCTCCGACAAGGGCTTTGGCACCAACGATTTTATCGAGACGACCCGGCCCCTGGTGGTGGTGACGGCCCCCGGCCCCGGCAGCGGCAAGATGGCCACCTGCCTGAGCCAGCTCTACCACGAGCATAAGCGGGGCGTGGCTGCGGGCTATGCCAAATTTGAGACGTTCCCCGTGTGGAACCTGCCCCTGAATCATCCGGTGAACCTGGCCTACGAGGCGGCCACCGCGGATCTGGACGATGTGAACATGATCGACCACTACCACCTGGAGGCCTACGGCATCAAGTCCGTCAACTACAACCGGGATGTGGAGATCTTCCCGGTGCTGAAGGCCATGTTCGAGCAGATCCACGGCTCCTCCCCCTACCAGTCTCCCACGGACATGGGCGTGAACATGGTGGGCAACTGCATCACGGACGACGGGATCTGCTGTCACGCCAGCCGGATGGAGATCCTGCGCCGGTACTACGCCGCCAATGTCGACCACATCCGGGGCAAGGACAACGATGAGATCATCCGCCGCCTGGAGCTGACCATGAAGCACGCCGGGGTGACGCCCGAGATCTTCCCCGCCGTGGCGGCCTCCCTGAAGCGGGAGAAGGAGACGAAGGGCCCCGCCGGCGCCATGATCCTGCCCGACGGCCGGATCGTTACGGGCCGGACCTCCAAGAGCCTGGGCGCAGCATCCGCCATGCTGCTCAACGCCCTGAAGGTCCTGGCGGGCATCGAGGATGAGAAGCACCTGATCGCCAGCCACGTTCTCGAGCCCATCTGCGAGCTGAAGACCGGCTACATGGGCCACCGCAATCCCCGGCTCCATACCGACGAGGTGCTGCTGGCCCTGACCATCTCCGCCCTGACGGACCCCCTGGCCCAGCGGGCCAAGGAGCAGCTGAAGAACCTGCGGGGCAGCCAGGCCCACTTCACCGTCATCCTCTCCGAGGAGGACGAGAAGCTCCTGAGAAGACTGGGCATCCACGTCTCCTTCGAGCCGAAGTACGAGTCCAGAAGGCTCTACCATAAATAATACGACAGGCGTGCCGGTTTCGGCACGCCTGTTTTTTGAAAGCAAGGACCTGCTGCAAAACGTTGTGCAGCAGGTCCTTTTTTGATCAATTATCCTTTTTCCGCCTGCGCGTCAGGTAGGCTACAGCGCCTCCGACGGCGGCGGTCATGGCCGCGGCGGCGCCCAGGAGCAAAGGGAGCTTCTTCTCCGACAGGTCCAGCTCGGACAGCGGGGAGGTGACCGGCTCCAGGGTCAGCACACAGGCGCTGATGGGGGCCACGCTGACGCCGCCCTCCACGGTCAGCAGAGGCTCGGTGCCTGCGGTCTTGTCCGTGATGCAGATGTTCCAGCGGCCCTTGGGCAGCTGCACGGTGGTGGGGGTCTTGTTGGGGTTGTACAGGACCACGATGGCTGCGGCGGGGTCATCGGCGGAGCCGCGCAGGTGGAAGCCGGTGACATTGGCGTCCAGACCCTCCAGGGCAAAGACCTGCTCCCGGACGGCCTCGTCGGTGGTCAGCCGGAGGGTGGGGTGGGCCTTGCGGAAGGCGATCAGACCCCGGTAGTACTCCGCATTGGCGGCGTACTCGGGCTTGCTTAGATCGTTCCACTTGATGGAGTTGATGGAGTCGGGGCTGCAGTAGGAGTTATGCTCGAAGCCGCCGCCGGGCAGGGGCTTGGAGCGGAGCAGCTCCTCACCGGCCTGGAGGAAGGGCACGCCCTGGGAGAGCATGTAGATGGCTGCGGCCAGGTTGTTCATCCGGACCCGGTCGGCGAAGCTGGCGTCGGGGGCGGACATGGTCAGCCGGTCAAAGAGGGCCATGTTGTCATGGCAGGAGGCGTAGTTGATGGTCTGGGTGGGGCAGGGGCACCAGTCGGGATGGCCCATGAAGCAGGCCTTGACCAGCTCCTCCTGACCCTGGGCACCGGCCACATAGCCGTAGGCCCGGTCGTCAAAGACATAGCCCCGGAGGACATCGCGCAGGGTGTCGGAGAAATAGGCGAAATTGGGGGTCTGCCAGGCGTTGCGCTGGGTGGCCATGGCAACATCGGGCTTGGTCAGCTCCGTGGCCATGCTCCAGCCCTCGCCGTAGAAGATCACGTTGGGGTGCCTGGCCCGGACGGAGTCCACCAGCTCATTGATGGTGTCCACATCCAGAAGACCCACCAGATCGAAGCGGAAGCCGTCGATGTGGTACTCGTCGGCCCAGTATTTGACGGAATCGACGATGTATTTGTGGACCATGCTCCGCTCGGAGGCGGTGTCGTTGCCGCAGCCGGAGCCGTTGGAGTAATGGCCGTTGTGGGTACGGGAGAAATACTCGGGAACGATCTGATTGAAGCAGAACGTCTCGCCTTCGTAGACATGGTTGTACACCACATCGAGGACCACGCTGATGCCGGCCCTGTGCAGGCCCTGGATCATCTGCTTCATTTCCTTCACGCGGACCTCGCCGTGGTAGGGATCGGTGGCGTAGGAGCCCTCGGGCACGTTGTAGTTGACGGGATCATAGCCCCAGTTGAACTGGTCACGCTCGGGGTGGGCCTCGTCCACGGAGCCGTAGTCATAGCTCGGCAGCAGGTGCAGGTGGGTGATGCCCATGGACTTGATGTGATCCAGGCCCGTGGGGATGCCGTCGGGGGTGTGGGTGCCCTCCTCGATGACGCCCAGGAACTTGCCCCGGTTGGTGATGCCGGAGCTGGGATCGGAGCTGAGGTCCCGGACATGCAGCTCGTAGATGATGGCGTCGGTGATGTGCTTGCCCGCGTTGGGGTCATGGTCATCCTCCCAGCCCTCGGGATCGGTGGAGCGCAGGTCCAGGATCATGGCCCGCTGGCCGTTGACGCCGGTGGTCCGGGCGTAGGGATCGCAGGCCTCGTGGACGCCCTGCTCCAGCTCCACGGTAAAGGTGTAGTAGACGCCGTTCATGTCGCCTGCGGCTTCGGCGGTCCAGGTGCCGGCCACGGCGGACTTCATTTCGATCTGGGCGATGCGGTCGTCCACGCCGGGGTTGCCGGTCTTGTAGAGGTTGACCTTCACGCTTTTGGCGGTGGGGGCCCAGAGACGGAAGGAGGTCTTCTCCTTTGTCCAGACGGCGCCCAGGTCGGTGCCGGAGTAGGTATACTTACGCTCGAATTCTTCGGTGGAGTACAGTTCGGTCATGGTCATAGATCACACGGTTCCTTCCCGTAAAAATTGTAAAAAGGTGCAAATTGGAAACGTTGCCACACGAAAATATTATACAGGATGTTGAACCGGTTGTAAAGGCATAGACTTGCACAAAAACGAAGAAAAGTGCGCACAATCGTGCGCACTTTTTGGGTATCGTCCTGCTTCGGAAGGGTCAGAGCAGCTCCATCACGTCGAGCAGGGAGTCCGCTCTGGCGAAGCAGCGCGACAGGGTCACATCGTCCGGCTGGTCCTGGTCCGGGACGAAGACGCCCATGCACCCGGCCCGCCAGGCGGCCTCCAGGCCCGTGGGGGAATCCTCAATGGCCAGGCACCTTTCCGGAGCCACGCCGATGGCGGCTGCACCGGCCAGGTAGATGTCCGGGAAGGGCTTGCCGTTGGGCACATCCTTGCC
>JAFQSI010000250.1 GCA_017409645.1 Oscillospiraceae bacterium
GCCCATGGTGGCCTTCATGGCTCCGATCGTCGATTCCGGGGCATGAAGCCCCAATATTCCCGCAATGGCGCACATAGGCACCCTCCTTTCCTGCCTTACCAGAATATGCATGTATCCCCCGTCGGGTTCCGGGAAAGCTGTCAGCGAGGTGAAGCATATGATGAACAGTCAGCGGGTCCTGAATGATATCATCAAGACCAGCCAGATGGGCATCAACGGGATCAACGTTGTCATGCCCAAGGCCAGCCGCAGCGCCCTGCGCCAGGCCCTGAAGGTCCAGCGGCGGGAGTATTCCGACATCGAGCAGCAGGCCAAGCTCCTGGCCCAGCAGAAGGGCTACAAGATCGATCAGCTCAAACCCATCAACCGGAAGATGGGAGCCCTGATGTCGAAGGGGCAGCTTATGATGGGCGAGCCCAATTCCAAGATCGCAGGCATGATGATCCAGGGCAACACCCGGGGCATGATCCTCTCCCTGAAGAACATGCACCGGTGCAATAATCCCGACGAGCAGGTGGCCCAGCTGGCCCAGAAGCTGCTGGAGACGGAGAAGAACAACATCACCACCATGCAGGGCTTCGTATAGGCACATTTTCCCCAGGGCGGGCATATCATACTCCCGGAACAAAATGAAAGGAGGAGTATGTATGCCCGCATACGGATACATACAAGCGAAAGCCTACACCTCCCGGGCCCAGCTTCCCGTGGAGGATGCCGCCGTTTCCGTGGTGGATGACCAGGGGCGGCTCCTGGGCCTCAGGACCACCGATTCCAGCGGCCTGACCACGCCCATCCGTCTTGAGGTCCCGGATCTGAGCGAGAGCCAGTCTCCGGGAAACGGCAAGCCCTTCGTCACCGTCAATCTCTACGCCCGGGCGGAGGACTATGAGCAGGTCCTGGTCCGGGGAGTCCAGGTCTTCGCGGACGTCACCACCACCCAGCAGCTGCAGTTCATCCCCCTGGCGGAGCTGCCCGGCTCCTGGAACCGGGTGGAGATCATTGACACCCCGCCCCAGAATCTGTAGGAGGTAAGCCATGCCAACGGTCATTCCCTTCGTACCGCGCAACATCACCGTCCACCTGGGTCCGCCGAATTCCGATGCGGAAAATGTGACGGTGCCCTTCATCGACTATGTGAAAAATGTGGCCTCCTCGGAGATCTACCCCACCTGGGAGCCCGCCGCCCTCCGGGCCAACATCCTGGCCATCGTCTCCTTCGCCCTGAACAGGGTGTATACGGAGTTCTATCGGAGCCGGGGCTATCCCTTCGACATCACCTCCTCCACGGCCTACGACCAGTATTTCGTCAAGGGCCGCAGCTACTTTGACAACATCTCCAGGATCGTCGATGAGCTGTTCAACGACTACCTGCGCCGCCCCGGCTTTGTGGAGCCCCTGGCTGCGAAATTCTGCAACGGCACCACCGTCACCTGCGCAGGCCTGAGCCAGTGGGGCAGTCAGGAACTGGCTCAGCGGGGCCTGAACTCCACCCAGATCCTGCGGGAGTACTACGGCGATGTGGAGATCGTCCCCGATGCCCCCATCCGGGGCAATCAGCAGAGCTATCCGGGCACGCCCCTGCGCCTCGGCAGCCGCGGCCCCTTCGTCACCGTCATCCAGACGGAGCTGAACCGGATCTCCCGCAATTACCCGGCCATCCCCCGGATCGACCGGGTGGACGGCATCTTCGGTCCCCAGACAGAGGCGGCCGTGCGGAAATTCCAGGAGGTCTTCGGCCTGGATGCTGACGGCGTGGTGGGCAAGTCCACCTGGTATGCCCTGGTGCGGCTGTACACGGCGGTGCTGAGCCTGTCGGAGCTGCGCAGCCGGGGCCAGCAGTTCTACGCCGTGGACTGGGCCTACCCCTCTGGGCTGCAGCAGGGCGCCCGGGGCGACAAGGTCCGGCACCTGCAATACATGCTCTCGGTCCTGTCGGAGTATATCCCCCAGATCCCGGAGCTGACGGTGGACGGCATTTTCGGCCCGGCCACCCGCAACGCCGTCATCGCGGCCCAGGGCTTCTTCGGTCTGCCCCAGACCGGCGTTGTGGATGAAGACACCTGGGACGACCTGTATGACCAGTTCGCCGGTATTGAAAACAGATCCCTGCGCAGTGATGTGACCTTCCCCGGCACCGAGGGAACGACCCTGGGCCAGTTTCCCGGTGACGGTCTGCGTCCCGGAAATCAGGATCCCGTCCGTCAGGAGGTGGTACGATGAAGCCAGCCGGATCCTTTGTTGACCAGCCCATCCGGTCCCTGCAGACCATGCTGCGGACCATCGCCAGCATCGAGCCCAGGCAGATGAATGTGATGCCCGACGGCGTCTACGGCTCCCAGACCGCCGCGGCGGTCCGCTCCTTCCAGCGCCGCCAGGGGCTGCCCGTCACCGGCATCGTGGACCGGGCCACCCATGAGCGGATCGTTGGGGAATACGAGCGGGCATACATCGAAGCGGAAAAAGCCCACCCCGTTCAGATCACCCTGGACCCCGGTCAGATCCTGAAGCGCGGTGAGAAGAATCCCCACCTGTATCTGGTCCAGAGCATGCTGACGGTGCTGCATCTGCTGGCCCCCGATATCCCGGCCCCCGGCCATTCAGGCGTTCTGGATGCTGCCACAGCGGAGTCGGTCGCCGCCTTCCAGATCTATGCCGGACTGCCGCCCACCGGCGAGGTCGACAAGCGGACCTGGAAGGATCTGGCACTGTATTACGCCCTTGCAGCAGACCAGCTGGAAAATCTGGAAGATTTATGAACGAATTAAGAATTTTTAAAAATTGTACTTGATTCGCTATCCGTTTCGCCCTATAATAAACGGTGCGATTCAAGAAAACCACCGGGAGGAACCATATGCTGATCAAAAACTGGAAAAAAGAGATCCTGACAATTCCAAATCTGCTCAGTGTCTTTCGCATTGCCCTGATCCCGGTGTATCTGCACATCTATCTCAACGCCGACAGTCCTGACGATTACACCACCGCCGCGGTGATCCTGGCGGTGAGCTGCCTGACCGACATGGTCGACGGCAAGATCGCCCGGAAATTCAATATGATCACCAACCTCGGCAAGCTCCTCGACCCCGTGGCCGACAAGCTGACCCAGCTGGCGCTGATGATCTGCCTGTCCATGCACCGCCGCCCCATCCGCTTCCTGCTGGTCATGTTCCTGATCAAGGAATTCTTCCAGTTCTTCGCCATGGTGGCCTCCCTGCGCCACGGCAAGGCCCTCGACGGTGCGCTGATGAGCGGCAAGATCTCCACCACGGTCCTGTTCGGAAGCCTGATCCTCATGGTCCTGCTCCCCGATCTCAGCGACCGGACCGTAAAGCTCATCACCGGCGTCTGCCTGGTGTTTCTGATGCTGGCCTTCGGCGACTATGTCCGGGCCTATTTTGGCAAAAATAAAAAGATCTACGATCTGGAGTGATAGCATGAACCAGCCGGTACTCAGCGACATCCTGCCCATCGTCCGGGACGCGGGCAGCATCATGCTGCGCAGAGAGGGCGCAGACAACATCGCCGCCAAGGCCGCCCAGGACTTCGTAACCGAGGTGGACTTCCGGGTCCAGCGCTACATCCGGGACCGGCTCAGGGAACGCTTCCCCGAGATCCAGTTCATGGGCGAGGAGAAGGACAATTCGGACATCGACTTTTCAAAGCCCTGCTGGGTCCTGGACCCCATCGACGGCACCACCAATTTCATCCATGATTTCAAGGCTTCGGTCATCTCCCTGGCGCTGGTTTGCGACCGGGATCCCGTTTTCGGCGTGGTCTACAATCCCTACACGAACGAGGAGTTCACCGGCATCCGGGGCGGCGGCGCTTACTTAAACGGCGCGCCCATCCATGTCAGCTCCGCAGCCGCCTTGAGCGAGGCCCTGGTCTTCGTGGGAACGGCCCCCTATCGCAGAAATGAGATGGACGAAAATTTCCGCCGGATCGAGCGGGTCTATCTTTCCAGCCATGACATCCGCCGCTTCGGCTGTACGGCCCTGGAGCTGTGCTACATCGCCTGCGGCCGGGCCGACGGCCAGTTCGAATTCGGCACCAAGCCCTGGGACATTGCGGCGGGCTGGCTGATCCTGCGGGAAGCCGGCGGCGAGGTGGTCAGCGTTTTCGGCGGCCCTCCCCCGCTGGACGGCGAGAGCGCCATCGTCTCCACCAACGGCAATTTCACCGAGGAATTGCGCAGACTTATGTAAAAATGGTAAAAGCCCGGACATGGCGTCCGGGCTTTCTTCTGTATTCACTTGTGTCGTTCCCGCATGAATTGTCGCGGCTCGGCAAAAGGAAGTGTCACGGGTACACCGTTCCATCATCCGGGAGTATTCCCCCGGCATCGGTTCCCCCAACCTTTTTGTTGTGGTCATATTATACCATATTCCCGGAGGCGAAAGTGAACGATTTGTGAAATTTGCGTAACGATTTTTAGGGGAAACTTTTGACTTGACAAAAGCCGGGAAATTTGCTAGGATACCCATAGTTTCATAACGAAACGCACAGATGGGATGAAGTACGCGTCTTTCCTTCTTCCAGAGAGCTGCCGGTGGGTGCAAGGCAGTAAGAAGAAGCGCCGAAATACCTCCCGGAGCGGTTGGTCCGAAAGCGTAAAACCGCAATAGGGCCGGACGGGTACGCCCGATACAGCGGATGGCGTTGTCTGACGCCGTGAGGGGTTATGTGTGAGCATGGCCCGAACCAGAGGTGGTACCGCGATTTTGTCGTCCTCTGTCCGTGTATGCGGACAGAGGGCGTTTTTTATTTCAGGAGGGAATGTTATGGAAGTCAAGCTCACCTATCACGGCCATGCCTGCTTTACCCTGGAATATCAGGGCTGCAAGGCCGTCATCGATCCCTATGCCTGGGGAATGGTCCCCGGACAGCCGGACCTGCATCTGCAGGCCAACGCCGTCTATTGCAGCCACGGTCACGCAGACCACAATTTCACCCAGGCCGTTGAAATTGAGGATGCCCCTTCCCTGCCCTGGTCGGTTCAGGAATTCACCACACCCCACGATGACTGCGATGGAGCCAAGCGGGGCATGAACACGGTCCGCATTTTCGACTGCGGCGGCATCCGGGTGGCCCATCTGGGCGACATCGGCTGCTTCCCGGACGAAGATCTGGCGGCAGCACTGGAGAACATCGACTGCATGCTGATCCCCGTGGGCGGGTATTATACCATCGGCACCCAGACGGCCTATCAGATCATCCGCTCCGCAAAGCCCAGGGTCGCCATCCCCATGCACTACCGGACCGACAGACAAGGCTTCGACGAGATCAGCCATATCGATGATTTCCTGAAGCTCTGGGGCAAGGATTCCTGCGTCTTCCCGTTGGAGGCAGGAAATCATATGCACATTCATAAATAACCATTATTGGAGGAACATAACAATGAAACTTTACGACGAGCTGGTTGCCCGTGGCCTCATTGCCCAGGTGACCAATGAGGACGAGATCCGCGAAATGATCGACAACGGCAAGGCCACCTTCTACATCGGCTTTGACCCCACCGCCGACTCCCTGCACGTGGGCCACTTCATGGCTCTGTGCCTGATGAAGCGCCTGCAGATGGCCGGCAACCGCCCCATCGCCCTGATCGGCGGCGGCACCGCCATGATCGGCGACCCCTCCGGCCGTACCGACATGCGCTCCATGATGACCCAGGAGACCATCCAGCACAACTGCGACTGCTTCAAGAAGCAGATGGAACGGTTCATCGAGTTCGGCGAGGGCAAGGCCATGATGGTCAACAACGCCGACTGGCTGCTGAAGCTCAACTACATCGACTTCATCCGGGAGATCGGCGGCTGCTTCTCCGTCAACAATATGCTGCGGGCCGAGTGCTTCAAGCAGCGCATGGAGAAGGGTCTGAGCTTCCTGGAGTTCAACTACATGCCCATGCAGTCCTACGACTTCTACTACCTGTTCCAGAAGTACGGCTGCAACATGCAGTTCGGCGGCAACGACCAGTGGTCCAACATGCTCGGCGGCACCGAGCTGATCCGCCGGAAGCTGGGCAAGGACGCCCACGCCATGACCATCACCCTGCTGCTCAACTCCGAGGGCAAGAAGATGGGCAAGACCGCCAAGGGCGCCGTGTGGCTGGATCCCAACAAGACCACCCCCTTCGACTTCTACCAGTACTGGCGCAACGTGGAGGATGCCGACGTCCTCAAGTGCATCCGCATGCTGACCTTCCTGCCCCTGGAGCAGATCGACGCCATGGCCGACTGGAAGGACGCCCAGCTGAACACCGCCAAGGAGATCCTGGCCTACGAGCTGACCAAGCTGGTCCACGGCGAGGAGGAGGCCGACAAGGCCCAGGCCGCCGCCAAGGCCCTGTTCGCCGGCAACGGCGACGACGCCAATATGCCCACCACTGAAGTTTCAGCCGCTGACCTGGTGGACGGCAAGATCGGCTTCCTGAACCTGATGGTCAAGTGCGGTCTGGCTCCCTCCAACAAGCAGGCTCGCCAGCTGGTGCAGCAGGGCGGCGTATTTGTCAATGACGAGAAGATGACCGACGCCACCTTCGCCGTCACCGAGGACATGCTCAAGGCCGGTCTGAAGATCCGCAAGGGCAAGAAGGTCTTCCATAAGGCAGTTCTGGCATGATCGAGCTTGCAACAGCAAAGGATCGGGCGGAGGTCAACCGCCTGGCCCGGCAGATCCACCAGCTGCACGTTGATTGGCGGCCCGACATTTACCAAATGCCGGAGGAACTGTTCAGCGAGGAACAGTTCCAGGAGCTGATCGGCACCCGGCAGATGTATGTGGGAAAGCTGAACGGCATTGTTGTCGGCTATGCGATCCTGAAGATCCGGGAATACAACTGGCCTGCTGTCGTGTACCGCAGGGTCATGGTCCTGGATCAGCTCTGCGTGGAAGAGACGCTTCGGGGCCACGGCCTCGGCACCGCCATGATGGAGGATATCCGCGCTCTGGCGAAGGCCTTCGGCTGCACGGATATGCAGCTCGGAGTCTATCCCCAGAATGACGCTGCGGTCAGCTTCTACCAGAAGTGCGGCTTCATGATCCGGTCCATCAATATGCAGCGAAAAGTTTAAGATCTTAAGATAGGACCCAGGCTTGCCTGGGTCCTGTTTTTATGGTAGAATATGGTCGAAATGAGGTGAAAACATGACTCCCATTACAAAAACCATTCTGACCGAATATGAAGTCCGGAAGACCGGAAAGCAGAAGCAGGCCTTCCGTCAGTGGCTGACTCCAATTTTGGAGCAAAACGGCTGGGCCGTCCGGGAGGAGAAGGGCTCCTTCGGTGCCCGGAATCTCGTCATCGGCGACCCGGATACCGCGAAGGTGATCTACACCGCCCATTACGACACCTGCGTACGGCTCCCCTTCCCCAATTTTATCACTCCCAAATCTCCGCTGCTGTACGTCCTGTACCAGATCGTCCTTACCTTTGCGATCTTCGCTGCTGTGTCCACGGCTGCCCTGATTTGCGGTGTCATGGCCGAACTGATCTGCGATGGCTGCTCCATAATCGGAATTTATATCGGCAGCTACGGTGTCCTGGCGCTGATGCTCTTCGGCCCGGCAAATCCCCACACTGCCAACGATAACACCTCCGGCGTCACCGCCGTGGTGGAGATGGCCTTGTCGATGCCGCCCGAACTCCGGGATAAATGTGCCTTTGTCCTCTTTGATCTGGAGGAGGCGGGCCTGATCGGCTCCTCCGCATTTGCAAAAAAGCACAAGCATGTAAAGAAGAACACCCTTCTGGTCAACCTGGACTGCGTCTCCGACGGCGAGACGATGCTCTTCTGCTTCCGAAAGGACAGCCGGAAGGAAACGGACCGTTTCCGGGCCGCCTTCATCCAGGACAGCCGCATCCGGCCGGAATTTCTGACAAAGAACTACGTCTATCCCTCGGACCAGATCCATTTCGACCGGGGCGTCGGCGTCAGCGCCATGCGCAGCACCAAACGGGGGCTGCTGTATATGAACCGCATCCATACCCCCCGGGACACCGTCTACCGCGAGGAGAACATCGCCTGGCTGGTGGAGGGCTGCATCCGGCTTGCCGGGAACATCTGAAAATCAAAATGCCCGGACCTGCGTCCGGGCATTTCGTTATATCAGCTTACAGCTTCTTCATAGCCTGAAGGCTCTGCTCCAACTGCTCGATCAGGGAAGTGGTCTTTGCGGCCTTCTCCTTCTCGGCGGCGACGACGGCCTCGGGAGCCTTGGAGACAAACTTCTCGTTGGAGAGCTTGCCCTCGATGGACTTCAGGAACTTCCTGGCCTTGTCCAGCTCCTTGGTGATGCGCTCGACCTCCTTGGCAACATCGACAAGCTGACCCATGGGGATATACAGCTTGGCGGCGGCGGTGGTGCAGGTGACCATGCCGTCCAGGTTCTCAGGCTCAGCGGACAGGATGGTGACCTCGTCGGCGTAGGCCAGTCTCTGGAAGAAGCCGGTGCCCTCGGCGAACAGCTCGGGGGTGGCGGACAGGATCATCAGGGAAGCCTTCTTGCTGGGGGGCACGTTCATCTCGGCGCGGCGGGCGCGGATGGAGCCGATAGCCTCCATGACGGCCTCCATCTGGGCCTCCTCGGCCTTGAAGCTCAGCTCCTCCCGGTACTCGGGCCAGGCGCTGAGCATCAGGGAGTCGCCCTCGTGGGGGATGGACTGCCAGATGTTCTCGGTGATGAAGGGCATGAAGGGGTGCAGCAGACGCAGCATCTGATCCAGCACATAGGTCAGCACCTGCAGGGCGGTCTGCTTGCGCTTCTCGTCCTCGGCGTACAGTCTGGCCTTGGTCAGCTCGATATACCAGTCGCAGTAGTTGTCCCAGATGAAGTCGTAGATCTTATGGACAGCCATGCCCATCTCGAACTTGTCCAGGTTCTCCTTGACCTCACGGGTCAGGGTGTTCAGCTTGGAGAGGATCCACTTGTCGGCGATCTCCAGATCCTCCAGGGCGGGCAGCTCATTCTTCGCATCCTCGGGCAGGCTCATCAGCACATAGCGGCTGGCGTTCCAGAGCTTGTTTGCGAAGTTACGGGCGGCCTTGACCTTCTCCTCGGAGTAGCGCATGTCGTTGCCGGGGGTGGAGCCGTCGACAAGCATGAAGCGCAGGGCGTCAGCGCCGTACTCCTCGATGACCACCAGGGGATCGATGCCGTTGCCCAGGGACTTACTCATCTTCCGGCCCAGAGCGTCACGGACGATGCCGTGGATGCAGACGGTGTCGAAGGGCGCCTTGCCGGTGTACGCGAGGCCGGAGAAGATCATTCTGGACACCCAGAAGCCGATGATGTCATAGCCGGTGACCAGGGTGTTGGTGGGATAGAAATACTTCAGATCCTCGGCGTCCTCATTGGGCCAGCCCAGGGTGGAGAAGGGCCACAGAGCGGAGGAGAACCAGGTATCCAGGGTGTCAGGGTCCTGCTGCAGATGCACGCTTCCGCACTTGGGGCACACGGCGGGTGCCTCCTTGGCGACTACAGTCTCGCCGCAGTCGTCGCAGTACCAGGCGGGGATCTGGTGGCCCCACCAGAGCTGACGGGAGATGCACCAGTCGCGGCTGCCCTTCATCCAGTTGATGTAGTTCTTGGTGAAGCGCTCGGGGACGAACTTGATCTCGCCCTTTTCGACGGATTCCACAGCGGGACCGGCCAGGGGCTCCATCTTCACGAACCACTGCTTGGAGATCATGGGCTCGATGGTGTTGTGGCAGCGGTAGCAGGTGCCGACCTCATGGGTCAGGGGCTCGATCTCCTTCAGGAAGCCCTGCTCCTTCAGGTCCGCCACGATGGCCTTGCGGCACTCGGCGGTGGTCATACCGGCGTACTTGCCGCAGTCCAGGACCTCGGGCTCGCCCACAGTGGCGCGGCCGGAGGCGAACAGCTCATCGCAGGCGGCCTTGTCGGCGGGGCCGGTCATAAAGCCGTCGTAGGTGAAGACCCGGACCCGGGGCAGATCGTGGCGGTTGCCCACCTCGTAGTCGTTGGGGTCATGGGCGGGGGTGATCTTGACGACGCCGGTGCCCTTGGTCATGTCTGCATGCTCGTCGCAGACGATGGGGATCTCCTTGTTCAGCAGGGGCAGGATCACATGACAGCCGTGCAGATGGGCGTAGCGGGGATCCTCGGCGTTGATGGCAACGGCGGTATCGCCCAGCATCGTCTCGGGACGGGTGGTGGCCAGCTCCAGCATCTCGCCCGTCTCCTTGACGGGGTACAGCAGATGCCAGAAGTTGCCGGCCTGCTCCTCATGCTCGACCTCGGCGTCGGAGATGGAGGTGTTGCAGTAGGGGCACCAGTTGACCATCCGGTTGCCGCGGTAGATGTTGCCCTCCTTGTACAGGCGGACAAA